>JBMTCI010000049.1:0-6906 GCA_049430745.1 Luteolibacter sp.
GAGAGAATCGTCGCGCACCAAGGGCGTGAGGTCCATTGCAAAGGCTAGGCTTTCGGCGCGATCAACAGAATGCGGATCGAAAAATGTCGCATTTGTGCGGCGACGACCAAGCACTCCGAGGTCATATCGCTTGCCACCTTCAATTTGCGATCGAAATACACCATTGAGCTCGGCCGCCAACTTTTCGGATGAACCAAGATCATGGATGATTTTTTCCTCATCGCGCATCCAATCGAGATCGCGCCACACCTCGCATCCATGCACCACTTGCGGGCGCTGATCCATAGGCAACGCGCGCATGGCCTGAATCGCCGCAACGCACACCGCAACATGCGTTTCATGCTTGTCGGCCGGATTGTGCGTGTAGACCACCTTCGGCCTCGTGACGCGCAGCAACTCGGTCAAGTCATCACGCAGCGCCGCTGATTGCGGGTCTTTCACCACCGAGCTCGGAAAATCCAGCTGCACCATCGCCCCATACCGACCCATCCGCGCCGCCTGCTTCTGCTCCTCGCGGCGAAGCTGACGCATTTGTACATCGTTCATTTTCTCGTAGGCACCCTTGCGCGCACTGCCCACGCCATCCGTGCAAGTCACGCCGCCAAACCATTCGCTCTCACTTTCATAACAGGCCAGTATGCCGTGAAACGCCATGAACTCGAGATCGTCTTGATGCGCGCCAATGCCAAGGTGCGTGATCCGTGACAAGGCCCTTGTCTCCTCAAACCCGTCGGGAATGAAAATCTCGGCGTCGACTTGGTGAAATTTCATCGGGCCTTGCTTAGGCGTTGGTAGCGTAGGGATAATTTCAATCGATCGCGGTCCTGACATGATCCAGCCAGGTTTGCGCCATCAGGTGATGCCCAGCCGCCGATGGATGCACCCCATCCTCTGCCCAGTAGGCCGGCGGAGCTGATTCCACCGCCTCGTCGAACATCGACTGAAAGGGCACCAAAACCGCGTTGAATTTTCGCGCAAGACCGACAACAACTTGGCGCCTTTGGTCCATCTCATCGTACCATCGCTTGGTCACCGCGCCGCACCTGAGAATAAACGGTTCGCAAAGCACCATTTTCACTTCAGGCAAATGCTCCCGCACATCTTCAAGCATCTCGCGGTAAACCTGCTCGTACTTGGGAACCGACACGCCATTTTTTCCACCAAAATCAATCCCCTGCCAGGTGTCGTTCACACCTATCAGGATGCTTAACACATTCGGCTTGAGGTCGATGATGTCCTCTCGGGCGCGTGCGCTGAGATCAACCACGCGGTTGCCGCTGATGCCACGATTGTAACACCGCAAACCCGCCGCCGGCATTTCCCCCAGCATGCTGGCGGCAGCGATCATCGCATAGCCGCTGCCCAGCGCTCCGTGATGATTGGCCTTATCCTCGGCATCGCGAAGCCGCCCACAATCAGTGATGGAGTCACCTTGAAACAGAATCGTTTGATTGCCGCGGATCATCACACAAAACTAGCCATTCAACACAAGCTTGGCAAGGCTTCGCTGGGATCGGCGTTGACAAACACCTAGCGCCTCCAGTGAATAAATCATCACATGCCAACACCCCTCGCATCCATCCGCCGCCGCCCATTTGGAAATCTTCCCGATGGGCGATTCACCGAGCTTTTCACTCTTTCCAATGGTGGCGGACTCTCATGCGACATCACGAATTACGGCGGCATCATCACCGCCTTGCGTGTGACCCGCGCAGATGACTCGGAAGTCGATGTCGTGCTGGGCTTTGACAATCTGGCCGACTACCTCGGCCCACATCCGTGTTTTGGCGCCATCGTCGGACGCGTGGCTGGGCGCATCAGCGGCGCGAAGTTTCATCTCGATGGACGCGACTACCCACTCGATGCGAATGATGCGCCCAATCACCTTCATGGCGGCTGCCTTGGATTCGACAAGCAACTGTGGGATGCGGACATCGTCGAAAAAAATGGCACGCCAATGCTGCAACTCAGCTACTTGAGCCGTGATGGCGAGGAGGGTTATCCGGGAAATGTAAGGATAAAAGTCACTTACTCGCTGACCCAACAAAACGAGTTGATGATCCACTACGATGCTGAGACCGACAAAGCCACGCCGCTGAGCCTCACCAACCATTCCTACTTCAACCTCGCGGGCGAGGACAGTGGCGATGTGATGGATCAATCGCTGCAAATTTTTTCGGACGAAATCGCGGTCAGCGATGCCGCAATGACCTTACTCGGAACGAAGGCATCAGTGATCGGGCAAGGCAATGATTTCAATCATCCTCGCCGCCTCGGTGATGCAATTCCGCAACTGCTGAACCACCACGGCGACAATCACTTTATCCGCCGCGAGGCGGATCAAAAAGGCAAGCTCGTCACCGCAGCCGTGATGAGCGATCCCGCCAGTGGTCTCGTCATGACCACTCTCACCACGCAGGAAACGGTGCAAATTTTCACTGCCACCGTGCTGGATGGCAGCCTCATCGGGAAATCTGGCAAACCCTACCAACGCCATGCGGGCGTGTGCTTCGAATGTCAGGCCTGCCCCGGTGCCGTCCACACGCCACTGCTCGGCGAGATCATCCTTCGGCCCGGGGAGCGCTATGATCACACGACGGTCTATGCGTTTTCCAACAAGGCCAAGTACTGATAATCCCGCGTTTCCCGATCTTGACTTCACCCGCTCGAATCGGAGACTTGCGGGCATCATTTCTTGGTGAAATGACCGATACAAATTTCCACTCACCCACATGAGCACTCCCCTTCCCGCTTCACAACGCAAGATCCGCATGGGCATGGTCGGTGGCGGACGCGGCGCCTTTATCGGCGCGGTTCACCGCATCGCCGCCCACATGGACGGACAAATCGAACTTGTTTGCGGCGCCTTTAGCAGCGATCCTCAACGCTCGCGCGATTCGGGTGCCGATTTTTTCCTGCCTCCCTCGCGATGCTATGGGAGCTTCGCGGAAATGATGAAAGCCGAGGCCGCGCTTCCGCTGGGCGAGCGCATGGACTTCGTCTCAATCGTCACGCCAAACCATGTGCACTTTCCCGCCGCCAAGTGCGCGCTCGAGCACGGCTTTCCCGTTCTTTCCGACAAGCCCGCCACCTTCAACCTCGCCGAAGCAAAAGAGCTTGGTGAAATCATCGCCCGCTGCGGACTGCCCTACGGCCTCACGCACAACTACACCGGCTACCCGCTCATCAAGGAAGCGCGCGAAATGGTGCATTCGGGCCGACTCGGAAAAATCCGCAAGATCGTCGTCGAGTACCCGCAAGGGTGGTTGGCCACGCGCCTTGAAGAAAGCGGACAAAAACAAGCTGCTTGGCGCACCGACCCGACAAAGTCTGGCGCCGCAGGATGCATCGGCGACATCGGCACACACGCCGAAAACCTTGCCGAGTATGTCACTGGTTTGAAAATCAGCGAACTCGCTGCCGACCTCACTTCATTCGTCGACGGCCGTGCGCTCGATGATGATGGCAATGTCCTTCTCCGATTCGACAACGGCGCGAAGGGTGTTCTTCACGCCTCACAAATTTCCGTCGGCGAAGAAAACAATCTCAGCCTGCGCGTCTATGGCGAAAAGGGTGGCATCGAGTGGCATCAAAAGGAACCCAACACGCTGCTCGTGAAATCCATCGACCGACCTGTTGAAGTTTGGCGCACCGGCATGGGCTACCTTGGTGCTCACGCAGCGGCCAACACCCGCACGCCCGCCGGTCATCCCGAAGGTTATCTCGAGGCCTTCGCCAACATCTACCGCAACTTTGCCAATCACCTTCGCGCAGTCATCGATGACACCACGCCCGATGCCGCTTCACTCGACTACCCAAAAATCGAGGACGGCATCCGCGGCATGGCCTTTATCGAAGCAGTCGTCGAAAGCTCGCGTCACAACGCGCGCTGGACGCCACTGGCGTGAGAGCTTCTATGCCGCTTGCGCGACAAAGCGCCGCTTTTTTCCTAACCCAAGTTCGAGATGGTTTGGAAGATCGCGGTGATCATCAGGTAGGCCATCGTACCAATCAGGCCAGCCATGATGATCAGAACCGTGGGCATGATGAGTGCCATGATGCGCTGAAGATCCTTGTCGAGTTCCTTGTCATAGCGCTCGGCCGAGCGGCGCAGTGACAGATCGATTTTACCCGTCTGCTCGCCCACGGAGATCATGTCGATGAGCAGAGGTGGAAATGCGCCCGTGCGGATGAGCGCCTTGGAAAACGAGCGACCGTCGCCAACTTGTTCAATCACCTGATCAAGCCCCGCACGCAGCGAGCGGTTTTGCGTGGCATCGCGCGAAAGCTCAAGCGCGCGCAACAAAGGCAGACCATTCGCCACGAGGTTCGCCATCGTTTCAAGAAACTGCACATAGAAACGACTGGTGATCACAGGTCCCACCAAGGGCAGACGCAGCTTGATGCGATCCCACGCGGGTTTGTTTGCCTCGTTGTCTTTCCATGCCTTGAAGAAAATGAAAGCAGCGATCAACAGCAGCAGCATCACCAACCACCACTTCGAAAGAAACTCCGAGGCACCGATCAAGATCGCCGCGCCTAGCGGGATTTTTCCTCCCGGCGTGCTTTCGATCAACTGCGTGAGTTGCGGGATCAGCGTCGTGACAAAGACGATCGAAACCCCAATGCCCGCCAGCACAAGAAAGGCTGGATAAATCATCGCAAGAATCAGGCGGCTCTGCAACTCGGCGAGAGTCTTGAGGTAGTGCGCCTGACGCTTGAGAATCGTATCGAGCGCGCCCGATGCCTCACCTGCTGCCGCGAGTGAGCAATAAAGCGGACCAAAACTCGGACTCACTTTTTTCAACGCGACAGAGAAATTGACACCATCGCGCACGATCTGACGGATCTTGAAGGAAACGGCTTTGAGGTTGCCGAGTTCCTGACGGTTTTCCATCGACTTCAATGCCGGCTCGAGTTGCAGACCCGCGCCAAGCATGTCGGACAACTCCTCGGTGAAGAGCACGACTTCCTGACGCTTGAGCTTGATCGGGCCTTCGGGGATTGGTGTCTCATCGGGCTTTGCCGAAGTGGCGGCGGACTGGTCGGACTTGGACTTCGCGCCTTTTCCTGCAGCGTCGACGACCGACTCCGTTTCGCGGAGATTGACTGGTTGAAGCCCCTTGCGATCGAGCATGCGCAGCGCTTCGGGCCGGTCCGCGGCATCGAGCTCGCCGTTGGTGACGGTGCCTTTGGCGTTGAGGGCTTTGTATGCGAATACGGGCATGGAAAATAAATGAATAGGCTGGCCTTAGCTATCAATCTTCACCGCCACCAATGTCGGACGAGGTCACCGAGATGACCTCCTCGATGGTGGTGAGACCTTTCATCACCTTGTGCCAACCGTAGGTGCGCATCGGCACATAGCCGTCGCGGATTGCCTGATCTCGCATCTTCGGAGCGGGCGCGCCGTGAGCGACGAGTTCCTGCATCGCAGGCGTCAGTAACACGACTTCGTAAATCGCAAGGCGCCCGGAAAATCCCGTGCCGCGGCAACGATCACAACCACATGGCGAAAATATCGTGCCCTGAAGTTCATCGGGAATGCCAAGGTTGCGGCGGTCCTCGAGGCTAACCTCGCGCGGCACGCGGCAATGGGTGCAAAGTTTTCTCACCAAGCGCTGCGCAAGGAAGGCGCGCACCGCAGCGGAAACAAGGAAGGGCTCGACGCCCATGTCGACGAGACGGCTGATCCCACCCATCGCATCATTGGTGTGAAGCGTGGAGAAAACCAAGTGACCCGTCAGCGACGCGCGGATGGCAATCTCGGCCGTTTCGAGGTCGCGGATCTCACCGATCATCACGATGTTCGGATCGGCACGCAGAATCGATCGCAGCGCGTTGGCAAAGGTCAGGCCGATCTCCGACTTCACCGCGATTTGCATCACGCCTGTCAGTTTGTTTTCGACCGGATCCTCAACCGTCACGATGCGGCGCTCAGGGTGATTGACCTCGCTGAGGAAGGAATAAAGGCTCGTCGATTTACCCGATCCCGTGGGTCCCGTGATGAGAATGATGCCGTTGGGCAAATGCAGCAGGGACTCGATTTTCTTCTGCACGAAGGGCTCCATGCCGAGCTTGGCGAGGTTGAATTTTTCCTGGTTGAGCAAACGCAGGGAAACACTTTCGCCCTCGACTGTGGGTACTGTCGCGACACGGACGTCGATGGTTTGACCCTCGAACTGCAGGTTGATGCGGCCGTCCTGCGGCACACGGCGCTCGGCAATGTCGAGGCGTGCCATGATCTTCAAACGCGCGATGACCGAACTTTGCAGGGCCTTGATGTTTTCTGGCACTGCGACCTCGATCAAGCGACCGTCGATGCGATAACGGATGCGGAGATTGGTGCTGAGCGGCTCGACATGGATGTCGGTCGCGCGCTGGTCGAGCGCCTCGCGGATGATCTGATTGACGAATTTGACAACGCTTGCCTCTTCATCGTCGTCCTGGTCGATGACATTGGCCTCGTCCTCGCCCGCATCGAGATGGTCGTAATCAAAATCGCGTCCTTCGAGAATCTGCTCAAAGGTGTCGGCTCCCACGCCGTACAACCGACGAAGCGCTTCGTGCAGTCGCTTGCGCGAGGTCATGCACCAGTCGACCGGCAATGTGAGTTCCTGGGCGGCGGCCTGTCTAGCGACGAGGTTGAAAGGATCGAAGGTCGCCAACTTGAGGCGTTTCACGCCGTTTGTTTCGGTGATCTCCACCGGCAGCAATCGATGGCGCAGCGCGATGCGAGGACCGCAAGCCTCACGCAAGGGCAAGGGCACCTCGGCCACCGGGATCACATCGAGCCACTCCATGCCGAGGTCATGGGCAAGCTCGCGCATGTACTTTTCCTCATCGACGACGCCGGCATCCAGCACATCGTCGATCGGCGAGCACTGGCGTTGCGCGGCACTGCGG
>JBMTCI010000050.1:0-6892 GCA_049430745.1 Luteolibacter sp.
CAGGAAAATCATGCTGTCTCGGCGAGACCGCGCTACCTGAAGAGGGGATCTCTTCCCAGACCTTCGACCTTGGACTTTTGAACCTTCGACTCTGCCACCACTAACATCTAACCTTTTCCCCTTTGCGGATGTTGCATCGGGATGTTCCGCCGGTTGCAGTCGGCAATTCGCTTTTTGGGCGATGTGATCGATCAAGTTGTCACTTGCGGATCGGCAGGGGTGGTTTTTAATGACCGCGCACGCGCCATGAAAATATTGCCTTTGCTGAGTCTTGTTTGGGTTCTGACGTCATCGGTCATCTTTGCCGCTGCCAATCACGAGCCAGCCTATCCGAATCTTGCCAACGGCAATGTTCAGTACGCCTCGTTTCCCAAGCCTCTGGAAACCTACCCACCCGCCAATGGCAGCATGATGGAAACCATCAAGGCGCGCGCGGCGGCGGATCCTTTCAATGTCGCGGCCACGGTCGTCTTTCTCCTCGCGATTTTGCATACCTTCGCAGCTGGTCCGATCAATCGCTTGGCCCACCACTACGAGCATCAGCACGAAGAGCAGCTTCGCGTGCGCGGTGTGCGCGACAAATTGCATCCCGACGGCGTGGCAGAAGTTTCCTTCAAGGCGACCATCTTGCATTTCCTCGGCGAGGTGGAAGCGGTCTTTGGCATCTGGGTGATCGTGCTTGCGGGTGTGGCGGTCTACTTCCACTCGTGGCATGACTTTGTGCTCTATGCGGCCGAGGATCGTGTTTATACCGAGCCACTTTTTGTCGTCGTCATCATGGCCATCGCGGCGAGTCGTCCCGTGCTTCGCTTCGCCGAAGCGATGATGGCCAAGGCGGCGGCACTTGGCGGTGGGACACCCACGGCATGGTGGATGAGCGTGCTGATCATCGCGCCCGTGCTTGGATCTTTCATCACCGAGCCTGCGGCCATGACGATCGGCGCGCTGCTGCTTGGCAAAAAATTCTATCGCCTTCATCCCTCACCGAAGCTCGCCTACGGCACCTTGGGATTGCTGTTTGTGAACATCTCGGTTGGCGGCACACTGACGCATTTTGCTGCGCCGCCGGTGTTGATGGTGGCAGGAAAATGGGGCTGGGACGCGCCCTTCATGATCGAGCATTTTGGTTGGAAAGCGATGGTCGGCATCGCCATCTCTTCGGTTCTCTACTTCCTCGTTTTCCGCAAGGATCTGTTCAAATTGTCCGATGCAGCAGATGGCACTGCGGATGGTGTGCTTCATGCCGCGCCATGGTCGGAGCGGGATCATCCGATTCCCCATTGGGTGACGCTGGTGCATCTCGCGTTTCTCGCTTGGACGGTTTACACCACGCATTACCCCGCGCTCTTCATTGGCGGATTCCTTTTCTTCCTCGCCTTCACGGTGGCGACGCGTCATCACCAAAATCCCATTGCTCTGCGAAGCCCGATGCTTGTCGGATTCTTTCTCGCCGGATTGGTCATCCACGGAGGTTGCCAAGGCTGGTGGATCGAACCAGTGATCAAGGCCTTGGATGATCAGGCTCTGATGTTTGGTGCGACGATTCTCACGGCGTTCAACGACAACGCGGCGATCACTTATCTTGCGGCACAGGTCGAGGGAATTTCTTCGGCGGCAAAATACGCGGTGGTTGCCGGCGCGGTGACGGGTGGCGGACTCACCGTCATTGCCAACGCGCCCAACCCTGCGGGTCAAAGCATTTTGGCAAAGTACTTCCGTGGCGGCATTTCGCCCCTGGGTTTGTTCCTTGGTGCGTTGGTGCCGACCATTATCGTGTACCTCTGTTTTGTGTTTTTGCCCAACGGCCCCGCCAAAGAGCATCCGGTTGGTGCGTCGGCGGTGCGTGAAGTCGTTGTGCCAAACCCCTGAAATCCATGTTTACCGGATTGGTCGAAGCACTTGGCACGGTGGTGTCGCTGGATGCCGGCGCGGGTCAGTCGCGGCTGATCCTTGAGATTCCTTTTGCATCGGAGTTGTCACTTGGCGACTCGGTCGCGGTGAATGGCTGCTGCCTCACGGTGGCGGCGATGGATGGCGATCGCATTGCATTCGACCTGTTGGCGCAAACGCTCGATGTCACTTCGCTGGGCGGACTCGCGACTGGCATGCGGGTGAACCTGGAGCGCGCCATGAAAGTCGGCGATCGTTTCGGCGGGCATTTCGTTCAAGGGCATATCGATGCGGTTGGTCACATTCGTGGCATCGATACGCGTGGTCAGGATCATGTGGTCGATGTCGAATTGCCCGAAAGCATCGCGCGTTTGTGCATCGAAAAAGGTTCGCTCGCGGTTGATGGCATTTCACTCACCATCGCTGCATTGAAGGGAAACGCCGCGACATTTTGGATCACGCCGCACACCTGGGAGCACACCAACCTCCACGCGGCGCGCATCGATCAGCGCGTGAACCTCGAAGCCGACATGCTCGCCAAGCATGTCGACAGCTTGCTTGCTGCGCGACTGAATGCCAGAGGCTGATTCTGTTTGCGATCGCCGAAAAAATGTGAAGGGCGGTCGCCGGATCCCGTCCCAGCGGCCGCCCTTCGGTTTCTCGCGCGCCCGGCTATGGCGGAGCAGGCACGCGGTTCCGTATCAGTTCACGGAAAATTCCATTAACTTACAGGAATCGCATGCGTGGCATGCTTTGCCTGCGGGTTTTTCGGCAAATGCACGGTGAGAATGCCTTCCTTGTACTCGGAGGTGATCTTCGAAGCATCGGCTTCGTCAGGCAGCGAGAACGATCGCTCGAAGCGGCCGTACGATCTCTCGAGGCGATGATAACGCACGCCCTTGTCCTCTTTTTCCGATTTTCTTTCACCGCTGATTGACAGGGTCCCGTCGTCGACATTGACGCGGATGTCTTCCTTGCGGACTTCCGGCAGCTCGGCCTTCACGACATATTCCTTGTCGGTCTCGCCGATGTCCACGGAGGGTGACCATTCGGCAAGCGTCATGGATTCATCGGTGCGGATCGGCCAACTTGCGAAGGCGCGTTGCATGCCACGCATGAGGTCTTCCATCTCGCGCACGGGGTCCCAGCGCAGCGAGGGTCGAAAGATGTCGAATTGATCGGATTTTCCCATCGGGTTCCATTTGGTCAGTATGCTCATAGTTGTATGTTCTGTGTTGCCGGAGTTTGTTGTTGTTTCTTCGGTCGTTTCCTCATGCCGGCATTGAGGTCGCGGCCTTCCGTTTTCTGATCATCGGTCCACTATCGGTCCGCGAAGCATCATAATTCGTCGGCACTTGAATTGAATAGGTGGTCCGCATGATTGATCGTAGCGGGAATGCCGTAGGCTTGCGTGAGGATGCGTGAGAGCGAATCCGCAGGTAATCACGCCATCACGGGCAATGGGGGATTTTGCGGATGGGTTTTTTCGCAGCGCGCGCATGAACGATTGATGTCGCGGCGCATGGCGGCGCGGACGCATGTCGCTTATCGGTCATGCTGCAGGACGAGTGCAGCGATGGTTCAGTCATTCACACACGCGCTTGCGCAAAAAATTTCATATGAAAACAAAATCAAAATCGACAGTCGCAGACCTTGCGGCGCTGCGTGTGCCAAGCCGCTGGCGTTGGCATTATCGGCAACTGCAATCGCTGCGTGACATTCTTCTCGGCGAGGGTCGCAATCAATCGGCGGAGATCGTGCTGCCGATCGAGCCTCACAGCATGGATCCGGCCGACAGCGCCAGCGATGAGTTTGATCACAATCTTGCCTTGGGCATGTTGTCTCACGAGCACGATGCGTTGTATGAAATTGATGCCGCGATGCGGCGGATCGTCGATGGCCGCTATGGCGTGTGCGAAGACACGGGTCGTGCGATTCCTGCACAACGCTTGCGTGCGGTGCCGTGGACGCGATACACGCGCGAAGCGAAAGAATTGCGCGAGAGGCGTGAGGGCAAGGCACGGCGTGTTGCGCTCGAAGCACCTGGCAGCGTGCGCGGTGATGCCTCGGCGGCGATTGGCTCCGCGCCGGATCCCGAAGAGGAAGAGCTGATCACGCGCGAGCTGGATCATCGCTTGTTTGATGAAGCGATGATGCGCTTCGAGGGCGGCGAGGAATGGAGCGAGCAGGGAGGGATTCGAATCGCAAGGGAGGAAAGATCATGAAAAGCACGATGATTAAAGATGAGTTAGAGGCGCGCGAAGAGGAGGTCGCGATCGCCGTCGATGGGGTGGTGCTCGATGGGGATCTGGCGGTGCCCACGAACGCGACTGGGATTGTGATTTTTGCGCACGGCAGCGGCAGCAGTCGAATGAGTCCGCGCAACCGCGAAGTGGCCGAAACCATTCGCGAGAAAGGCATGGGCACGCTGCTGTTTGATTTGCTCACCAGCGATGAAGAGCGTCTGGATGAATCCACGGGTGCGCTGCGTTTTGACATCCACATGCTGGCAACGCGCTTGGAAGGAGTGACGAATTGGCTGATCACACAACCCGAGTGGAAGCAGATGAAGATAGGCTTTTTTGGCGCGAGCACCGGTGCCGCGGCTGCTTTGGTGGCGGCGGCTCGCTTGGGTGATCGCGTGGCAGCGGTGGTCTCACGGGGTGGTCGACCAGATTTGGCAAGCGGTGTGCTCGAGCAGGTGCGGTGTCCGACGCTCTTGATCGTGGGAAGTCTCGACGAGTTGGTGCTGCGTCTCAACGAAGACGCGCGGGCGGAAATGGTTTGTGAAACCGAGCTTCGCATCGTTCCGGGTGCCACGCATCTTTTCAGCGAACCCGGCAAGCTTGAGCAGGTGGCCAACTTGAGCGCGCGGTGGTTTGAAAAACATATGTCGAGAGGCGCGAAGGAAAGGGGCGGCGCGTGAGGGGATCGGCTTACAAGGATCGCTTCGAAGCAGGCCGCTTGCTCGCCGATGAATTGGCGGAGTATGCAAATGACAAAAATGTCATCGTGCTTGGTCTGCCGCGTGGCGGCGTGCCGGTCGCGAGCGAGGTGGCGAAAAAAATTCATGCGCCACTCGATGTGATGGTGGTGCGAAAACTTGGCGTGCCCGGTTGGGAAGAACTGGCGATGGGCGCAATCGCCAGTGGTGGCGTGAGGGTGCTCAATGATGAGGTGATTCGTAGCCTTCACATTTCCCAAAAGGCGCTTGAGAACGAAATCGGTATCGAACTGAAAGAGTTGCATCGTCGCGAATTGGCGTATCGGGGGCATGTTGGTGCGCCCGCAGTGAAAGGCCGCACGGTTTTGTTGATCGACGATGGCATTGCGACAGGCTCCACCATGCGCGCGGCGATCGAGGCGTTGCGTCAACAGGGAGCGGCACGCATAGTCGCGGCAGTGCCCGTCGCGGCTGCCGACACATGCATTGAGATGGAGCCGATGGTCGACCGCTTGGTGGCATTGATGAAACCCGAGGTCTTCGGCGCGGTGGGCCATTGGTATGAGAAATTTCCGCAGGTCGATGACGCGGAGGTTCGGTCCCTGCTTGAGCAGGCGGCAGAGCCGGCGCATGCCGGATGATTTGCAGAGTGCATCATCTGAACCGCTTGGCTGCCCGAAGTCCTTGCATGCGTTCCCGCGCGTGCTAATCAATGGGTCGGATGCCTGCGCCAATTTCACAAAGCTCGCCCGCCTTTGGAATGAGGCTCACGGCGTTGTGGATGCTGCTTGGCTTGATCATGCCACTGCGCGCCGAGGATGCGCCACCGGTGGCGAAGGTTGTCGAGCCACCGGCAGATGCGCCCGCCGTTGGCCCTGATCAGGTGCTGAGCCGCAGCAAGCAATTTCGCGTGACGGGTGGTGACGGCCTGGTGCGCGGATCAGTCGCCATGTTGGCGGAGGAATCAAAGGACGAATTGCTCAAGCTCACGGGTGAGGAGGACACTTGGAAAATTCCGGTGAAGGTGGCACTAAGCGGCAAGTCGGGCGATCCCTTGCCGCCGCGCACGGTGAGCATGCGCTTGTGGATTCTTGAAGGAATGCCGCAGTTGCAGATCGATGTGCATCTGAGCCGTGGCATTGATCAGGAGCGCTTCAAGCGTGCGGTGACGGCGGCGATGCTTTACGAAAGGGTTTTGCGTGAGCGCAGTGGCGATGCTTTGGATCATCCGTTTTTTGTGCCGCCATGGCTTGCCGACGGTTTGCGCGAGGCCACTTCGTGGAATCTCAATCTTAGCGATCGCCGTTTGTACGAGGCGCTCTTCAAACAGGGCGGCTTGTTCAAGATCGAGGAAATGTTCGCGGTCGGCGAGAAGGCCTTTGAGGAAATGGACACCGCGATGCGCGCCGCGTTTCGTGTTTCGTCAGGGGCCATGGTGATGGCCTTGCTGGAGCAACCGCAGGGGCGTGAGGGATTTCGCGTGTTTTTGAACGAGGTCGGCGCTTACGAGGGCGAAATGCCGGTCTTGCTGCGCAAGCATTTTCCCGAGCTCAACCTTTCCAGCACGAGTCTTGCGAAATGGTGGGCGCTGCAAATGGCCAACAAGGGCGGACTCAATCAGCTCAGCGATGTGCTGACGATTCGTCAGACCGAAGCCAGCCTAGTGGAAATTTTGCAGCTCAACTTCCGCGATGCCGAGGGCATCGTGCAGCAGAAGCCGATCGATGCGTGGCCTGAACTTGCCGAGCTTGAGGAAGGCGAGCGTGTGGTTGCCGCGCGCCCCGCTGCTGAGGCCTTGGTGAGATTGAGCTATCGCTGCTTTCCGTCCTACCGACCTTTGTTGCAGGAGTATCAGCAAGTGCTCGATGCGATTTCAAAAAACCAGACGAGAGATGTTGCGTCGCGCCTCGCTGCCCTTGCCGAGACTCGCAAGACGATGATCGAGCGCGCCGACCGCGGACGCGATTACCTCGATTGGTTTGAAATCACCCGTGCGAAGCAGATCAGCGGTGTGTTCGATGATTACCTTGAATTGAAAGAGCGTTTGAAAGACCGCCC
>JBMTCI010000051.1:0-6836 GCA_049430745.1 Luteolibacter sp.
CGCTGCCCCTGATGGGAAAAAAGCCGTGAACCCATCCGACAAGGCGAGCTCCTCACGCAGTGGACTTGTGCAAGGCCCAAATCCGGTCGATGTCGCTGTTTCGCCCGAGCAAGGACAAAGCCCGCGCATGGCAGATGCATCCGAGCCCAAGCCTTTGACCGAAGAAAAGGCCAAGGTCGTTTCTCCGCGTCCGCCCGAGCCGAAAAAAGAAAAGGAGTTTCGCGGCAATCAGCGCAAGACCGCGATGGTTGGTTCGATTTCGCGCACAGGCCCAAGCGCGTTGGATGTCGCCGACACGCCGCTGGGCAGGTATCAGGCCACGATCAGTCGAGCGGTTGAGATCGAGTGGCAGCGCAATTGCGTGCGGCATCGGGATTTCATCACGCCGGGATTTTTGACCGTGAGGTTTTTTGTCGAAACGAGCGGCAAGGTGAAGTCGGTGCAATTCGTGGGTGACATGGAGACGGGCGAGGTTCAAAAGGGATTCACCTTGAACGCGATTCGCAAGGCCGCGATTCCGCCGATGCCGCAGGCCTTGCGCAAGGAATACGACGACGAACCGCTCGAGCTGATGTTTCGCTTTTACTTCTGAAAATTTCCCAAAACCGATACGAGCCATGTTTGAGACTTTGATGCAAACCAGTGCCGCCGCAGCGCCCGGCATCTTGCAAGCCGCGTGGGATTTTCTTCAGAAAGGCGGCATCTTCATGATCCCATTGGGAGTCACATCGGTGGTTGGAGTCGCGGCGATGGTTTACAAGTTTCTCTCGCTCTCGCCACAACACGTCATCCCCGCCGCGCTTGAAAAACAATTGGTGAATTTTCACGAGCTTGCGCAAAACAAGCGCGAGGCGGGAGTCATCAAGGAAGTTGAAAAAGGTGACAGCGCGCTGGCGCGCTTGGCAGCCACCGCGATTCGCCATCGAGGCAAACCGCAAAGTGACATTGCCGCTGCGGTCGAGTCGACCGCGCGAGTGGAGGGAGCTCGCTTGCATGCGGGTATCGGAGTGCTCGACATTGTCATCACTGTCGCGCCCTTGCTTGGCTTGCTGGGAACCGCATCGGGACTGGTGACCATTTTCCAAGGACTCAGCGATGCGGCCGATCACTTGGCCATCGCGCGCGGCATTGCCGAGGCGCTCAACACCACGATCTTTGGTTTGGCGATCGCCGTGCCCTGCGTGATCGCTCACGGTTACTTCACGCGACGCATCGAACTCCTCACCGTGCGACTTGAGTCGTTGCTCGCAGATCTCGTCGACGCCTGCCGCGGCGATGCAAGCCAAGGCTGACCTCCATGCACTTTCCCCGCATCCATCGCAAGCGCGCCGAAGTGCCGATCGTTCCGATGATCGACATTCTTTTCATTTTGCTGATCTTTTTCATCGTCTCGACCAATTTCAAAAAACCTCGCGACATTCTGCGCATCGAGTTGCCAACCGTGCGCGAGATCCCTTCGGAAAAAGTCGTTGAGTCGCGATCGGTGATTGCCGTCGATGCGGCGGGAACGATCACGCTCGACTCGCTCAAGGTTCCGCCAGGTTTGCTCGACTCGTTTCTTGCCGCGTATCAAAAACAAAACCCCGGCCGCAAACTCGAGCTCGAGGCGGACAAAAAACTTCCGCTCGATCGCTTGCTGGAAATTTGGGAGGCGCTGACTAGGGCCGGCATTCCGATCCGGGATGTGCCGGCGCGGATCCGCGTGGGGATGGATCAGTGACGCCGGCCAATGCTCACGGCCCAAATTCAAGCGCGCGCATTTCTTCGCGCATGAATTCCATAAGGCGCTCCATCTCCGACAAATGTTCGCGCAGGCGCCGCGGACTGGGTGCTTTTGGCGCTCGCGGCGCATCGGGTTTTTGCGCGCGTGCGAATATGGGTTTTTCAGGCTCGCGAACCTTGGCGATCGTTGGATCCTTCGGTGCGTTTGCGAGCATTTGCGTCACGGCAGCTGAAGGCATGATGAAGGATCGCGTGCGGTCGGCGTGTGCGACAGAGATGCCGATCACGCGACCTTGAAGGTCGACCACGGGTCCGCCAATTTGATCCGGCTCCAGTCGCATGTCCGACTGCACGACGCGGGTGAACGAATCGCGAACGCTGCTGACCTTGCCGCCCATGCGCTCCATCTGCGTAAGGCGCGGATTGTAAATTTTGGGAAGTTCTGGTCGTTGACTGAGAGTGACATTGAATTTTTTTTCTTCCTTGCCGCCAACGCGTGCGCGCAATGCCACGGTTTCGCCAGGCTTGGCGCCGGTGAGGGCGCTTTTCAATTCCATCAATCCTGAAATCGGCCGATCTTTCACCGCTAGCACGATGTCGCCTGGCTTGAGTCCTGCTGCTTCCGCAGGGGTGGACGCTTGCACCTCCTTGATCCTGACGCCCGGGCCTTTGTGCTCGAGGTCGCTCTCGATACCGAGGAATGCAAAGTCCGTTTCGCGCAGATTGCGTTCGAGCACGCTCACGACACCAAATGCCGCAGGTCTGCCATCGGGTTGCGGCGCAATGAGAAACGCACCAAGCGGCGGTTGTGCGTTTGACCATGTGACAGGCGTCAGTGGGTTGCCGGCGATTTCGAGAATCGCTAGGTCTTCGTCCTCATAAACGCCGACGATGTTTGCGTCGTGGGCCTCGCGATTCGGTCCATCGACCACGAGGGTGTTGGCGTGCTTGGCAACTTCGCTCCATTTCGTGAGCACCGTGCGGCCGTCGCCGATCACGGTCCCGTAGGCCAGTCGGTTCTCTCCCGACCACACGCGCACGGTCGATTGCGCGGCGGGGGCGAGCTTTGCTTCGAGCGCGGCAAAGAGCGCCTCCGATTGCGCATCCACCACGGCGCGCTCCTCTGGGCGCAGCAAGGTGATTTCGTCTTTTGCGCATGCCAGACCCGGCATGAGGCAGATCATGACAATCTTAGCCAATGAGCGTTTCATCCAAGCAATGCGGTTCATGGTCATTCAAAAATTTCGTTTCGACGCATCAGCTTCACTGTCTTGTTCAAGATTTTGTCGTCGCGCAAAAGTTCGACCTCCACGCGATCGCCGGCTTCGCGTTTGGCAAGCATTTGTAACAACTCACCGCCGTCATTGATCTTGCTGCCGTCGAGACCGATGATCATGTCGCCGATCTTTAGGCCTGCAGCGGCGGCGGGCGAGCCTTGGACAACGTCTTCGACCATCACGCCTTTGAGTTTCGGCTGCATGCCCATGGCGATGCCAAGCACCGGCATTTCAGGATTTGCAAACGGATTGAGCGTCAGCGCGCCCCATGTGTTGCCATCGAGCAAAGATTTCCAGTCGGCCTTGAAGCCATCGATGCCCGCATGGTTGTTGTTTTCGCGATCTATTCCAATCGACGAGTGAATGCCGACGAGCTTGCCCTCGAGATCAAACAAAGGTCCGCCCGAGTCGCCGCCGATGAGCGTGCAATCGGTGGTTAGGAAATTGCCCGGGCCTTCTGAAATCACGCGACCAAAGCGCACAGGCGGCGTGCGCGCGGCGTCAAAGCCAGTCGAATGGCCAAGCGCGACCAACCAGTCGCCTGCGCGCAGGGGCTTGGATTCGCCAAGATTCACAAATGGAAAGGGCCCCTTGTCCTTGGTTTTCACCATCGCGATGTCCTTCGAATGATTGGCACCAAGGACCTTGCCCGTGATTTGTTTGCCATCGGGAAACACCACGAACATTTCCTTTGCGCCTTGAATGACATGCGCCGCGGTAAGGATCAGCCCTTCTGCGGATACGATCACACCAGAGCCAGAGGACTTGGTGTCCTCGGAAACGAGCGCTACTGTCGCTGGCAAGGTTTGTTGCGCGACCGACTTGACCTTCGCTTCGAGCGCGGCGAGATCGGGCTCGGCGGCACGCAGCGAGTCCGTGGCCACCGCGAGAAAGCTGGCAATTGCTAGGCATGGAATCAGTCTCATCATTACGGCATATGGAGCGTTGCGCGTTAGCTCGCTTGTTCCAAAATCATTTCAGTCCGCGGTCGATTTCCGTGATGGAATGCCGCCGCGGACTCGTCTAATGTTGGCGCATCGATGGCAAAAAAGCAAGAAAACCGCCGGCGGGGCAAGGCCGACACAGCGGCGCCCGTCGCCCGGCGAAGGGGTTGCGGCATGCTATTGCTTTTGTGGCCGTTTTATCTGTTTGGATTTTTTACGCGCTCGCTTGGATTGCTGGCCAAAATTTTCACTCGCCTGATCGGCTACCCCTTGGTGGCGGGGCTCTACATCGCGCTCATCCTTGCGGTGATCTATGGCGCTCGCTCGCAACCGTATGACTTGGCAAAAATCCATGCCATGCCGCAACGCTCGATCATCCGCGATCGCATGGGTGTCGAGATTGCGCGCATCCACGGCGAGAAGCGTTCGATCGTGCCGTTGACGCAAGTCTCGGAATATTTCCGCAAGGCCATCCTCGCGCGGGAGGACGAGCGCTTTTATCAGCACGGCGGCATTGATCCGATCGGCATCGTGCGCGCCGCGCTCAAAAACTTGCAGGGTAAGCGCGAGGGCGCCTCAACGATCACGCAGCAATTCGCCTCCGACATTTATCAACTCAAGCGCGGCGAAAAACGCGGCGACACGATTCGCCAGCTTGATCGCAAGTTCCTCGAGATGGCTCTCGCGTTTCGTCTCGAGGCCGCCTACACCAAGGACGAACTGCTCGAGGCCTACATCAACCAGATCAACTGGGGTCGGCAGATCAAGGGCATCGGCGAAGCGTCGCGCATTTACTTCGAGAAGCATCCGTCGGAGCTCACGCTTTCACAGTCGGCGATGCTGGCGGGCATCGTGCGCGGGCCGGATTCATTCAACCCATTCCGCTCGATTGAAGCGGCCACGCGCGAGCGCAACTCGACGCTCGAGCGCATGGTGGTGGCGGAGGCGATCACCCGCGAGCAGGCGGATGCAGCAAAGCTTGAGCCGATCGAAGTGCGGCCGAAGTGGCGGCGTGAAGCACGCGAGTCGCACGCAATCGATGCGATCCGCAATGACCTCGAGCTGATTTTAGAAAAACAAAACATCGAGTTGGGCGGATTGGAAATCATCACCACCATCGATTCGCGCATTCAAAAAGTTGGCGAGGAAGCACTTGAGAAGAAACTGCAATCGGTTGAGAAAATCCGTGGGTATCGTCATCCCACGCGTGAGGCGTGGCGCAAGTTGCCGGTGGAAAAACGCAAGGAGCCGACCTACTTGCAAGGCGCGGCAGTGGTGGTGGAAAACCGCAGTGGTGCGGTGCTGGCGGTCATTGGCGGCCGCGATGCAACCGAGTCGCGATTCAACCGCGCGAAGGATGCGAAGCGTCAGCTCGGCTCGATCTTCAAGCCCTTTGTGTACTTGGCCGCGTTTGACAAAGGGCTGGGTCCCGAAACGGCGGTGAGCGATGGGCCGATTGTCGCGGGTGAAATCAAAGGCGGCGGCACCTGGCGGCCCGACAACTCCGACGGCACATTTGGTGGCATGCAGCCGGCCTCCTACGGGCTCATCCGTTCGCGCAACACGATGTCGGTGCGGGTTGGAAATTATGCGGGCCTTCGCAAGGTCAAGGAGGTCGCCGGCATGGCGGGTTTCTCGACGCCGATGCCAGAGAGGCCAGCTTCGTTTCTCGGATCATGGGAGGCATCGCCTTGGGAAGTGGCGACGGCCTACACGATTTTTCCCAACGAAGGCACACGCTATCGTCCGTACTTGATTTCCGAAATCAAGGATCGGGAAGGCAATGTGCTCTTCTCGACGCTGCCGCTTTCCTATCAATCGGCTTCGGCGGATTCGGCATTCGATGTGTCGAACATTTTGAAGGAGGTCACCAGCTACGGCACTGCGGCATCGGTGAGAACCTTGGGTTTCAACAAACCCTGCGGTGGCAAGACCGGCACGACCAATGATTTCAAAGACGCATGGTTTGCCGGCTATTCCTCCGCGCTCACTTGTGCGGTGTGGGTTGGCTTCGACACGCCAAAGAAAACCATGCATGGCGGATTCGGTTCGGTGCTGTCGCTGCCGGTGTGGGTGGAGATCATGAAGGCGGCTGATGGCTTTGGCTACAAGGCGGGTGAATTGCACAACAAGTCGGGCCTTGTTGAGGTAGGGCTTTGCCGACTTTCCGGCAGGCGCGCGACGAGTGGTTGCAAGGCAGCAGACACGGTGACGCGGGAGCTCTTGCCCGCGGAGTCGGTGCCAGAGGAAAACGATTTTTGCCCGATCCACCCCGCGCGTGCGATGGCGGTTGAAGAAGTCGATGTCGCTCCGCCGCGGGCGAAAATCATCGATGAGGCACCACCGCGCGCGGAAGTTGTCGACGAGGCTCCGCCCCGCGCGCTGCCGGTCGAGGAACCGTGATGGGCATCAATCCAAGCTGAGGGAAAATTCACTTGTCCACCTGGCGACCCATGCAAGCGACCGCGTCTTGGAAGCGAAAGCTTCCGGAGTGGTTGCATGGCCCGATATCCATCGTGTTTTGGCTTACGGTAGCCGCATGCATCGCGGTTTCAGCATTCGTTTTTACGTACTTTGTCATCGCGATGCGTTTCGATCTCGATGAGGTCGCACGTTTGCCGCACGGCACGATTTTTGTTGATCGCAAGGGCCGGGAAATTGCCGCCCCTGGCAGCGGGGTGAGACTGGCAACGAGGGAGGATTTGCCGGAATTTTTGGTCAATGCTTTGAGAGCTCGCGAGGACGCGCGGTTCTTTGAACATCACGGCGTTGATGTGCGCGGGCTTATGCGCGCGACGCTGCGCAATCTCAAGGACCGCGATTTTACGCAAGGCGCGTCGACGCTAAGCATGCAGCTTGCGCGCAATGTTTTTCAGATGCGGCAAAAGTCTTT
>JBMTCI010000052.1:0-6784 GCA_049430745.1 Luteolibacter sp.
CGAGGATGTGGGTGGAGAACAGGATCGCCTTTTCCTTGCCGAGGCGCTTGATGAGTTGGCGGACTTCGTGTTTTTGGTTGGGGTCGAGTCCGTCGGTAGGCTCGTCGAGGATCAAAACTTCGGGATCGTGCAGGAGTGCTTGAGCAAGGCAGGTGCGGTGGCGGTAGCCTTTGGAAAGTGTGTCAATCGACTGGCGTGCAACGCTGCTGAGGAAACAGGTTTCGATCGCGCGTTCGACCGCGTCCTTGGCGGCGGATTTTTTGAGTCCGCGAATTTCCGCACAGAATGACAGGAAACTCGAGACCGTCATGTCTGGGTAGAGCGGGGCGGATTCGGGGAGGTAGCCGATTTTGGTTTTGGCTTCCTGTGGGTTTTCGGTGATCGAGAGACCACAGACTTTCGCATCGCCCGAGCTAGGCGGGATGAATCCTGTGATCATGCGCATGGTGGTCGATTTGCCAGCGCCGTTCGGCCCGAGGAAACCGAGGACCTCGCCTTTTTTGACAGTGAACGAGAGGTCATCGACTGCGAGTTTGGAGCCGAATTGTTTGGTGAGTTTATGGACTTCGATCATATCGGTACGCGGATGTTAGGGGTAAATCGGAATTTGACAGCTCATATCGTTGCGGCGGCTGATTCTTGTTTGAAAAAATGGATTGATAGGAAAATGCAAGCGATTTCGGGGGTTGGGGCAATCCGCTTGCCATGGCAGGGCCGATGTGGCTGCTTGGGCGGCGGATGACGGCCCTCAACATTCCCGAGCGTTGCGGCGTGATGCTGCTGCCGGATTGCACCCTCTTTCCGCACGGCGGGCTGCCCCTGCACATTTTTGAGCCGCGTTATCGGCGGATGCTGGAGGACGCGATCGAGGGGGATTGCCTGTTTGCGGTGGGGAGACTCTTGGCCGAGCCGGATGGCATTGGTGGATTTGAAAACTGTGTCGCGCCGATCGGCACGATTGGTCTGGTGCGGGCCTCGCGCGAGATGGATGATGGCACATCCAATTTGTTGCTGCACGGCGTGATGCGCGTGCGTTTCCTCGAGTGGTTGGGTGGCAAGGATTACCCTTTCGCGCGGATTGAGCCGCTGGTCACATTTTTCAAGCCCGAGGGTGGTGAGAGGGCGGCGATGAAAACCCTGCGCGGAGCGATTGAGGATGCGATCCATGATTTGCCCGAGCCTGTGCAGCAAGGGGTCTTCGCGTTGCTTGATCGCGCGGACGAGCCGGGCCTGATGACCGACATGGTGAGCCAGCAGTTTGTGAATGATCCTGATTTGCGTCAGGAGCTTCTCGAAATGCCTTCTGCGGGAGCGAGGATTCCTTTGATCTGCGAGTATCTGCGCAAGGCGAGGGAAGGGGCATGACTGCGGGCGATTGTTTCGTGTGACGAAATCGTCACTTGAAGGAAAGTGATAAGTCGCACGTTTGCTGCGCATGGTGAGATTCGGAAGAAATGCGTTTTTCCGCGACACCATGAGAATCGAATTTGTGACTGACACATTCGCGCCCGACATCAATGGGGTGGCGATGACACTGGGCAGGCTGCGCGACGGTCTGCGTGCGAGGGGTCACCGAGTGCAGGTGGTGCACACGGGCTTGAATGTCGGGCGTGGTGAGCGCTCGGCGGCGGCCTTGCCCTTGCCGGGTTATCCTGAGGTGCGAGTTGGATTGCCCAAACCTTTTGAATTCAGGGCACGGTGGTTGGCGCGGCGACCAGATGTGGTCTACATCGCGACCGAAAGTCTTTTGGGAAAATCAGCGCTCAAGGCAGCCAATGCGATCGGCATCCCGGTGGTGAGTGGCTTTCACACGAATTTTCAGGATTACATGCATCGCTATCGACTCGGTTTGCTGCGGCCATTGGCGATATCCTATTTGCGGCGGTTTCATCAGCGCGCGAATCACACGGTCGTGCCATCGCAGGAGGTAAAAGATCTGCTGGTGGCCGAAGGTGTTGAGCGCGTGCATGTCTTGGGGCGTGGAGTTGACATCAGCCTGTTTGATCCCGCGATGCGGTGTGAAACATTGCGTCGATCGTGGGGTGCGGATGAGGCAGTGCCGGTGGTGGCGATCGTCGGTCGCGTGGCAGCTGAAAAAAACTTCGAGCTCGCGATGGCGGCGATCGAGCGAATGAGGGAAGAAGTGCCTGAGCTGTGTTGCATCGTCGTAGGCGATGGTCCGTTGCGGGCAAAGTTGGAAGCTCAATGCCGTGGACTGCATTTTGTGGGAATGCGGACGGGTGAGGACTTGGCGAGGCACTATGCGTCGGCGGATGTGCTTTTGTTTCCGAGCGAGACCGAGACCTTTGGCAATGTGTTGCTCGAAGGCATGGCCAGCGGCTTGGCCTGCGTGAGTTATGATTACGCGGCGGCGCAGGCGCATGTGGAGCATGGCTTCAACGGCCTCAAAGTACCCAAGGGAAATGAGCAGGCCTTCATCGCTGAAGCTCTGCGTGCGATGCGGATGGGGGCGGATCATCCTTTGCGTCTTGCCGCGCGTCGAAGCGTCGAGCCACTTGGATGGGAAGAAATCATCCACAGCTTGGAAGATGTTTTTAATGAGGTGGTCACCGCAACGGGAGTCACTCAGAGCAAAGTCAAAAGCACTGCAAAGCGCCAAAAGCTTTCATGCCGCACGGTTTTTCTATCCGACATTCACCTTGGAACGCGCGACAGCAAGGCCGATGAGGTGGTCGATTTCCTCAAGCACATCGACTGCCGAAAATTGGTGCTCAATGGTGACATCATTGATGGTTGGGCTCTGCGAAGGGGAGGTCAGTGGACATCGCGCCACAGTCGAGTGATCCGCAAGATTCTTAAAATGACTGAGCGTGATGATACCCAAGTCGTTTATCTTCGCGGCAATCACGATGAGATCCTCGAGCGCTTCATGCCGTTGGCATTTGGCAGCGTGAGTCTCGTCAAGGAACACATCCATCTCACGCCGGACGGCAAACGCTATCTGGTCATTCACGGCGATGGTTTCGACAGCGTTTCAACCAATCACAAGTGGTTGGCAGTCGTGGGTGCGGTGGGCTACGATTTGCTTTTGCGGGTCAACCGCATTTACAATCTTTGGCGCTCGTGGCGCGGCAAAGAATACTATTCGATCAGCAAGCAGGTGAAGGCAAAGGTCAAATCAGCCGTTTGCTTCGCCGATCGATACGAAGATTTGCTGCGCAATTTGGCGCGCAAGAAAAACTGCGAGGGCATCATCTGTGGGCATATTCATACGCCTGAGGATCGCATGGCGGGCGGTGTGCATTATCTCAATTCCGGCGATTGGGTTGAGAGTCTCACGGCGATCATTGAGCATCACGACGGGCGCATGGAATTGGTGCGATACAAGGAATTCATCGAAAGTCGTCGGACATTGAAGTCCGAGAAAACTCCATCGTTCATGACTGCAAGCACGCGCGCGGCGTGATCGGGAATGATCATTGCGTCTCGATGAATTTCAACACATCGGCTGCTTGCTCTTCGGTCGAGGCTGAGAGGTCGACCCACGCGAGCACGCCATCCTTGAAGAGGAAGGCCTGACGCTTCGCAAATCCCAAGGTGGTGGGCACGCCAAAGGCTTTGACGATGGTTGAGTCCTCATCGGCAAGCAGGTCGAAAGGCAGTTGGTATTTTTCGCGAAAGGCTTTTTGCGCTTTGGGTGAATCGGTGCTGACGCCGAGGACCTTCACGCCTTTTTCGGTGAGCGTCGCAAAAGCATCACGCAGGCTGCAGGCTTGTTTCGTGCAACCTGGTGTGTCGGCCTTTGGGTAAAAGTAAACGAGCAGCCATCCGCTGGCTCCCACTTCCGTCAGCGTGAGGCTCACGCCCTCTTGGTTTTTCTGTGACACCTGCGGGAGCTTGGCGCCAACGGCGAGAGGTTCCGCAGCGTTGGCGGCAAAGAGTCCGGTGCCGATGGCGGAGAGGGCTTTGACGAGCGATGACATGGATGGAGGATCCGCTGCAAATTGCGGTCGTGCAAGTTCATCCTTTGCGTGTGGTGGGATCGGTCAATTTGCGTCTTGATCGCGCCGCGGCTGGCAAGCAGGTTTGCTTTGCCCGATGGATGATCCGAGCAAGAAAGTCGAAACCGTGTACGAGGGGATTCCCGCGTCGCCGGGCATTGCGATCGCGCCCTTGCACGTGGTGGCGCGCGGGTTTTCGGCGCCTGAGGTCTATGAAATTTCCGAGTCCGAGGTCGCGGACGAGCAGGAGCGATTCAAGGAAGCGCTCGAGTCGACCAAGCGTCAGCTCGTCGAGTTGCAGGGGCGGCTTGAGGATCTTTCCGGTGAGAATGAAAGCGGAATTTTCGAGGCTCATGTGATGATGCTGGAGGATCGCTCGCTGGTCGAGCGGGTGCTGGCTGCGATCGCGAGTCGCAAGCAAAATGCCGAGTACGCGTTTTATGCGGTGATGCAAAATTTCCTCGAGGCGATGCGGCGGATTCCTGATCCGTTTTTGCGTGAGCGCACCGCCGACCTTGAAGATGTGGCTCAGCGGCTACTGCGAAATTTTTCCCCTGATGATGACGGTCGTCACGGCGGACCTGATGGTCGCCACATTTTGGTCGCCTACGATTTGGCGCCGTCCGACACCGCTTCGATGAATCGCGGGCTGGTGCTTGGGTTCGCCACCGAGCAGGGCAGCGTGAACTCGCACACTGCGATTCTTGCGCGTGCTTTTGGTGTGCCGGCGGTGGTGGGGCTTGAGGATGCGGTGATCGACATGACCGCGCTTGCGCCTGCGATTCTCGACGGATACACGGGCAAGCTCATTCTTTATCCGCGCGAGGAAACACTGGCGCGGTATCGTCAGTTGAAAGACGAAAAAGAACGGGTGCGCAGTTTGGTCGATGCCAAGAGCGCCGATGCCACCGAGACCATCGATGGCAGATCGCTCACGGTTTCCGCCAACATCGAAATCGTTGAGGAACTGCCATTGGTCAAACGCAGCGGCGCCAAGGGCGTGGGGCTGTACCGTACGGAATTTCTGCTGCTCGGCGGCGAGGAGATCCCCGACGAAAAACTGCAATTTGAAACTTACTCGCGGGTTGCCACGGAAATGTCGCCGCACACGGTGATCGTTCGCACGCTCGATGCGGGCGGCGACAAATTGCCAGTCGAGCCGCTCACCGAAGCTGAGCCGAATCCGTTTCTCGGTTGGCGCGGCATTCGTGTTTCACTGGCGCGTCCTGCGATGTTTCGCGAACAGATCAGGGCGGTTTTGCGCGCAAGCGCGAAGGGCAAGATCGCCGTGATGTTTCCGATGATCTCGGCGCTTTCCGAAGTGCGTCGCGGCAAGGAAATGGTGCTGCGCTGCATGGATGAACTGGAAAAAGAGGGAATCCCCTTTGATCCAAATTTGCCGGTGGGCGTGATGATCGAAGTGCCGGCCGCCGCGCTGTGCGCCGATTTCATCGCTCCCGAGGTTGATTTCTTTTCGATCGGGACCAACGACTTGATTCAGTACACCGTCGCCGCCGACCGCGTGAATCCGCATGTGGCTGACCTTTATCGTCCGACGCATCCGGCGGTGATCCGATTGATCAAACGCACGATCGATGCCGCGAGTGACAATGGCATTTGGACCGGGATTTGCGGTGAAATGGCTGGCGATGTACGGCTCACGCCTTTGCTCATTGGCTTGGGTACCGAGGAATTGTCGGTGGGTCCGCAACAGGTGTCGCGGGTGGGTCATGCGATTCGCTCGCTCAGCTATGCCGAATGCGCGGCGATGTCGGACGAGGCACTGAAGCACCCCCGCAGTCAGGGAGTGTTGGATCTCTCCTTGGAACTCGCCCGCAAACGCTATGGCGAGTTGCTCGATTAGCGAAAAAACAAGGACGCGAGATCAATCATCGAGCGCGACATTTCGCCAGCTCTTGCCGCTCGGAATTTTGCCACGAAGCCACTTGAGAGTGAGAGCCAACACGGCGGGATTGTCGGTGCCGGCTTGCTCCCCCTCGGCATACTGATAGTGCACTTTGTAGGGGCAATCCTCGTTTTCAATTTCGCGGAACAGCACGACCCCTTCCTCTTCCGCTATGGTGATCTTTTCGCCGCAAAGAAACGAGCGGCCGAACTCATCTATCACTTTCAATCCATGCCGCGGATGGATGCGCGCGGCCTTGAGTTTGAATTCCATGTGGATCGATCGCCTGATTGATGCGCGGATCAATAAACCGGCGCGTCGCTGTAGGCATCGCCACCGCCGCCACCCGATCCCTGAATCTTGTCCTTGGTCCAGATCACCGCCTGCTTGGTGTCTCGGTACATGCCGATGATTGTGTTGCAGGAGTTGAGTGAAACCAATGCCATCGCGAGCAGTACGATTTTCATGCTCATGAGCTAAGCATGGGTGATTTTTCGGAAAAGCAAAAAATACAGGTTTCTTAACGAAATGGCCGATTTCCATGGCGGATGGGCATTTTCAGCCCAAGGAAACTTGTTAAAAACCCTCGGGAATTGGGTGGAATTTGCTTTACAAAGGTCATGCGCCTCCTATTTTCCGCGTCCCGACGCGCTCTAGGGCAGTCGAAAACATCAACCATTTTTCCGTCATGAAAGTCCTTTCCTCCCTTGCCTCCGCCAAGCGCCGTCACGCTGATTGCCAAGTCGTGAAACGCAAAGGCACGGTGTACGTGATCTGCAAATCGAACCCAAAATTCAAGGCCCGCCAAGGAGCGACTCCAGGCACTCGCCTTTCGAAGAAGGGTCTGTGATTTGATGAGCGATCCAACTTTGCCGCCCTATGGGTGGTCTGATGATGCGCGGTTCATGTGAACTGC
>JBMTCI010000053.1:0-6731 GCA_049430745.1 Luteolibacter sp.
GATGGTTTTTCATGTGCTGCGGCGAACGGCTCAGGCCGACGCGGCGTGAAATGAAAATCGGCTGCGGGTTGCCATTGCCGAAAGGTTGCAGCAGGTCGTAGTCGGCCATGAAGTCGAGCGACAACTGATCGAAGCCAAGCTCCATGTCATACATCAGCGTCGGTTGGCGTTGCTCTTCGCTGGTGTGACGCAGCACATAGTCGGCGAAATTTTTTCGGAACGCATTGATCTTTTGCTCTTCGATCGAAAGGCCGGCGGCCATCGCGTGACCTCCGCCTGCGAGCAAGTCGTCATCGCAAGCGCGCAAGGCCTCAACCAGTGAAACCCCTTCGATGCTGCGGCCCGAGCCCTTGCCGATGCCATTCTCGTCGATCGAAATGATGAAGGTCGGCTTGTGATACTGCCGCATGAGTCGTGAGGCGACGATCCCCACCACGCCGTGATGCCAGGTGCGCGAGCCCAGCACGATCACCGGATCACGCTGTGGGTCGAAACTTTCGTTGAGCATCTCGACGGCATCGGTGCGGATGCGGTTTTCAAAGGCCTGACGCTCGCGGTTGTAATCGTCGAGTTTCAAGGCGAGCTCGCGCGCGAGCCTGCGGCAATCGGTGGTGAGGGTCTCGAGCGCATCCTCGGGCACATCCATGCGCCCGGCGGCATTGAGTCGCGGTCCGATGCGAAAGCCGACATCCATCGAGGTGGTGAGGCCATTGATCCCCGCCACTTCCTGCAGCGCGCGCAGACCGGGATTGAGCGTGCGCGACAAGTGCTGCAAGCCATGACGCACGAGCAAACGGTTTTCGCCCACCATCGGCACGATGTCGGCGATGGTCGCCACAGCGACGAGATCGATGAGTTCCTTGAGATCGAGATCGTTCTGACGCGTCTTTAGCAAGGCATGACCCAACTTAAACACCACGCCGGCGGCGCAAAGGTAAGTGAATGCCGAGCCGCATTTCGGATTCACCAACGCGCAGCAATCGGGGCGCCCATCGAGCAAGGGCTCGTGATGGTCGACAATGACCACATCCACACCCGCCGCACGCAACGCCGCACACTGCGGAATCGACACCGTCCCGCAATCGACGGTGATCAGCAAATCCGGCTTCGGCCCCTCGGCCATGCAGCGCTCGATCGCCGCATCGCTCAAACCATAACCTTCCGGCCCGCGCCTCGGAATGAAATGCCGCGGCTGCACGCCATAGGACATCAGAATCCGCCGCATGAGAGCGATCGAGGAAACTCCGTCGACATCGTAGTCGCCGAAAATACAAATTTTCTCGCCGCGATCCACCGCCAGCAAGATCCGCTCGACCGCCGGACGCATGTCGGGAATCAGAAACGGATCGGCCAGATCCTTGAGCCGCGGACGCAAATAACCCTCCAAATCGACCCCTTCCGGCAACCCGCGCTGACGCACCAAATGCTCAAGCACGGCCGGAAATCCGCCCAAAGAGCCCTCGCCATCCGCCTGAAACGGCTCACCCCGCGGAATCCATCTCGATGCTTGAATACGCATAAACCCTAAGCAGACCCTAGGAAGGGAGCTTGCCATGTTTCAAGGTTGGAAAAATTTCAGGCGCATTTCGTGTCACTGCGACACTTTGGCGCGCACAAAATGCGTCATTTTGTCGCTATTTGTCACTTTCGAGCAGCCCAACGGGGATGGTGAAAATTTACAAACCATTTGAAACAAATGAGTTATGGAAAATTCAGCGATGCTGGCACGAGGGATGCGAAAGCTGGCCCGAACCAAACAGCCCCGAAAGGGCAAATCGAAAGGAAAACAACCTCATGTCCAAAATCCTCGGAATCGACCTCGGCACCACCAACTCCTGCATGGCCGTCATGGATGGCGGTGAACCGACCGTGCTTGAAAACTCGGAAGGCGCCCGCACCACTCCCTCGGTCGTCGCCTTTTCCAAGAGCGGCGAACGCCTCGTCGGCCAGGCCGCCAAGCGTCAGGCCGTGACCAATCCCAAGAACACGATTTTCTCCGCCAAGCGCCTGATCGGTCGCAAGTTCGCCGAGCTGACCGAAGCCGACAAGCGCATGCCCTACAAGATCGTGGCCGCCGCGAATGGCGACGCGCACATCGAGGTCGAAGTCGGTGGCGAATCGAAAACTTTTTCCCCGCAGGAAATCGCCGCGATGATCCTCGGCAAACTGAAGGCCGATGCGGAATCGAAACTCGGCGAATCGATCAAGCAAGCGGTGATCACCGTGCCAGCTTATTTCAACGACTCGCAACGCAATGCCACCAAGGCCGCCGGTGAAATCGCCGGACTCGAAGTGCTGCGCATCATCAACGAGCCGACTGCCGCGGCACTCGCGTACGGACTCGACAAGAAGTCGGACGAAAAAATCGCCGTCTATGACCTCGGCGGTGGTACCTTCGACATCTCGGTGCTCGAGATCGGCGACGGCGTGTTCGAAGTGCTTGCCACCGATGGCGACACGCAACTCGGCGGTGACGACTGGGACAACACGCTGATCCAATGGATCGTCGGCGAGTTCAAGAAGGATCAAGGCATTGACCTCTCGGGTCAGCCAGACGCGCTGCAACGCATCAAGGAAGAAGCAGAAAAAGCGAAGATCGCGCTTTCATCGACGCAATCGTACGACATCAGCCTGCCCTTCATCACGGCCGATGCGACTGGCCCGAAACACATTCAGCTTTCGCTCACTCGCGCGAAGCTCGAGCAACTCACCGACTCGCTCTTCGAGCGCACCAAGAAGCCTGTGCGTGACTGCCTCGAAGAAGCCGGCGTCAAGGCATCCGACATCAACGAGCTGGTGCTCGTCGGCGGCATGACCCGCATGCCGAAGGTGGTCGAGACCGCCCGCGAGCTCGCAGGTCAAACACCGCACCAAGGCGTGAACCCCGACGAAGTCGTCGCCATCGGCGCGTCGATCCAAGGCGGCGTGCTTCGCGGCGATGTGAAAGATGTGCTGCTGCTCGATGTGACACCGCTCACGCTTTCGATCGAAACCGAAGGCTCGCGCGCCACGGCGATGATCGAACGCAACACGACCATCCCCGCGAAGAAGTCGCAGATTTTCTCGACCGCTTCCGACAACCAACCAGCCGTCGATATCCGCATTTGCCAAGGCGAGCGCCCGATGTTCTCGGACAACAAGTTGCTCGGCAATTTCAAACTCGACGGCATCAATCCCGCGCGTCGTGGCGAGCCGCAAATCGAAGTGACCTTCGACATCGACGCCAACGGCATCCTGCATGTTTCCGCCAAGGACAAGCAGTCGGGCAAGGAGCAGAAAATTTCGATCCAAGGATCTTCGGGTCTCTCGCAGGACGAAATCGAAAAAGCCAAGCGCGATGCCGAATCGCACGCCGAGGAAGACCGCAAGCGCGTTGAGAAAGTCGACGCGAAGAACAAGGCCGACAACCTGGTGTTCTCAGTCGAAAAACAACTCGGCGAACTTGGCGATCAAGCACCGGCCGAATTGAAGTCGATGCTCGAAGGCAAGATCCAAGCCGTGAAGGATGCGATCGCCAGCGACGATGTCGAGAAGATCAACAGCGCTTCAAGTGATCTCGAAAACTCGCTGCAAGCACTCTATCAGGCCGCCCAACAGGCACAGGCCGGCGCCGCCGGACCTGCTCCCGATGTCGAGCCCGCCGACACCGCATCGAACGAACCGAAACAAGCAAAAGGCAAGGTCGTCGACGCTGAAGTCGTCGATTGATCACCCATAAAAATTTCCACTTTGCCCAAGCGAAGTGGCTTCTCAACCAACAAAAACAACAAAACAGACAACAACATATGGCAAACATCAAACCACTCGGACAACGCGTACTCGTGAAGCGCATCGAAGCCGACGCCGTGAGCGCCGGCGGCATCGTCCTTCCCGACACTGCCAAGGAAAAACCCCAGGAAGCCGAAGTGCTCAGCCTCGGCACCGGCGGCAAGGATGAGGATGGCAAGACCATCGAATTCTCCGTCAAGGTCGGCGACAAGGTGCTCATCTCGAAATACGGCGGCACGGAAGTGAAAGTCGACGGACAGGAAGTCCTCATCATCAACGAATCCGACATCCTCGGCATCGTGAGCTGAAGCACATGGTTATTCGTTAGAGGTTAAAAGTTAAAGGGCTTGACCCGATGACTCCGACCTTTGCGAACAACCAAATCTTCAACCAACAACAACTAACCAATAACTTTTAACTCGTAACATAATCATGGCCAAACAACTGCAATTCGACGAAACCGCCCGCCAAGCTCTGCTTCGCGGCGTGGAAAAACTTGCCCGCGCCGTCAAGGCAACTCTCGGGCCCGCAGGTCGCAATGTGATCCTCGACAAGAAGTTCGGATCGCCGACCATCACCAAGGACGGTGTCTCCGTCGCCAAGGAAATCGAGCTCGAGTGCCCCTATGAAAACATGGGCGCGCAACTCATCCGCGAAGTTTCCAGCAAGACCTCCGACATCGCTGGTGACGGAACTACGACGGCTACCGTACTTGCCGAAGCCATCTACAAGGAAGGCCTTCGCAACGTCACCGCCGGTGCCAACCCGATCTCGCTTCAGCGCGGCATCATGAAGGCCACCGAGGCGATCGTCGCCGAGCTCAAGAAGCTTTCGAAGAAAGTTTCCGACGCGAAGGAAATCGCCCAGGTCGCTTCGATCTCGGCCAACTCGGACAAGGAAATCGGCAGCATCATTGCCGAAGCCATGGACAAGGTCGGCAAGGACGGCACGATCACCGTCGAGGAAGCGAAAGGCATCGAGACCACACTTGATGTGGTGGAAGGCATGCAGTTCGACAAGGGTTACCTCAGCCCTTACTTCGTGACCAACCCCGAGAGCATGGAAGCCTTGCTCGAGAGCGCTTACATTCTCATCAACGAGAAGAAGATTTCTTCGCTCAAGGACATGCTTCCGCTGCTTGAGAAGGTTGCCAAGACCGGCAAGCCGCTCCTCATCATCGCCGAAGATGTCGAAGGCGAAGCCCTCGCCACCCTCGTGGTCAACAAGCTCCGCGGCATCCTCAACATCGCCGCCGTCAAGGCCCCGGGCTTTGGCGATCGCCGCAAGGCCATGCTCGAAGACATCGCCATCCTCACCGGTGGCCGCGTGATCACCGAAGACCTCGGCATCAAGCTCGAGTCGGTCGAACTCAGCGATCTCGGCCAAGCCAAGCGCGTCAACATCAGCAAGGAAAACACCGTCATCGTTGAAGGTGGCGGCACCTCCGAAGCGATCACTGGCCGCGTCAACCAGATCCGCAAGCAGATCGAAGAAACCACCAGCGACTACGATCGCGAGAAGCTCCAAGAGCGCCTTGCGAAACTCGCCGGCGGTGTGGCCGTCATCAATGTCGGCGCCGCAACCGAAACCGAAATGAAAGAGAAGAAGGCCCGCGTCGAAGACGCCCTTCACGCGACCCGTGCGGCCGTGGAAGAAGGCATCGTCGCCGGTGGTGGCACCGCGCTCATCCGCGCCCACGCTGCCGTCAAGGACCTCGGCCTCTCGGGCGACGAGCAGACTGGTGCCGGCATCGTGTCGCGCGCCGTCGAAGCTCCACTTCGCCAGCTCGTTGCCAACGCCGGTCGCGAAGCCGCGCTCATCGTCGAGCGCGTCAAGGGCGGCAAAGGATCGGAAGGTTACAACGTCGCAACCGACAAGTTCGAGGATCTCATTGCCTCGGGTGTTGTCGATCCGACCAAGGTGACCCGCACCGCGCTGCAAAACGCCGCGTCGATCTCCGGCCTCCTGCTCACCACCGAGTGCCTCATCACCGATCTTCCTGCCAAGGAAGCTCCTGCCGCCGGCGGCCATGGCCACGACCACGGCATGGGCGGAATGGGCGGCATGATGTAATCCATGTGGCGGCGATCAGCGGTCGCCGCACATCCCAATCAATCAAAGCCGGACGGGAAAACCTGTCCGGCTTTTTTGTCGTCCAAATTTCCCGCGACATGCGGGTTTGCCAGTGGACGAAATTTGCGTTTCGTTATCGGCATGATTGGCCGTCTAACCCTTGCCTGGCTCCACGCGCTTTGTCTTTTGGCATCGGCGCAATTCGAATTCGCCACCCAAGCTGCGACGACCAAGGCCTCGTTGATTTCTGAAGTCAAAACGATCGAAGCCGGCAAGTCATTCAGCGTCGCGCTTCAACTCGAACACCCGCAAGGCTGGCACAGTTATTATCGCAACTCGGGCGGAGTCGAAGAAGGTCCGTCGATCCGCTGGTCGCTGCCTACAGGATTTTCTGCCGGACCCATCCAATGGCCCGCGCCGACGGTGAAAGACGGACTACTCGGCAAAAGTTTCATTTACGAAGGCAGCCCGATCTTTTTGGTTGAAATCCAAACTCCGCAAAATCTTGAGGTCGGGACAAGCGTCACTCTGCAAGCGAATGCCGCATGGCAAATTTGCGACAAGAGCTGCATCAATGAAAATCAATCCTTCACTCTCACGCTGCCCGTCGGTGTCGAGGCCAAATCCGATCCTTCACAGGCGTCACTGTTTGCCGAGGCGCGCGCAAAGTTGCCGCAAAAAATTTCCGGCGCGCCGCAGGCAAGCAGCGATGGCAATGACATCGTGCTGCGCGTGCAAAGCAACGCGGTTGAGATCACCGACTTCATTCCCGATCAGGCATTCATTCGTTCCGCTCGCGATGGCGGCTCCATCACCCGCGATGGCGACGCATGGTCGATACGCCTGAAACGCGCCGAAAAAAACGCGTTCGATCAAACAATCCCGCAGGG
>JBMTCI010000054.1:0-6701 GCA_049430745.1 Luteolibacter sp.
TGCGCGAGATCGGCGATCGCCACGCGGCTCTGCGGGATTCTCGAGGCCTCAAGCGCAGGGTCGGCGACGATCGACTCCGAATCATAGGACTTGAGCACAAGGCCGCCGCTCTTCGAGGTTTCGAAGACGGCAACGCTGATGCGCTGGGATCCGATGTTGAGGGCGATGCTGTTCGGAGTGTCGGCCATGATGCGGAGAGAAAGTAAGGCTAGGGTTTTTAAACCATTCGAAACGAGGGACGTGAAGGCGGGCCACTCGGCCTCACCGCGCTCTGGGGGCGCTCACCTCGATGAAGCGATCCCACCACATCGCGGCGAACGGCGTCTCTGACTTATTAAGAAGTGGCACCGTGTCACTGCGGGAAATTTTGTCGGATGCGGCATTCCACCAACCGACCTTGAACTTGCTGGTTTCTTGGCAAACGCGCTCACCGTTGATCAGCACTTCATAGCCAACGGCCTCGACGGATGATTTGCCAGCGCGGTCAAATCCGGTGAGGCGCTTGATCGAGGAGGGAGAAAGATAAACCGAGCAATAAACATCCTCTTCGATGGGGGCGTTGACATGCTCAACTTCCTTCGTGAGAAGCAACATGGAGCCTGGTTTTTCAGGGTTTTTGACCGCGACATACCACTTGACCGTGAGTCGCTCGCAGGTCTTCGAGAGGGGCTCGGGGCTCATCGAAATGCGAAGTTTGGCTTCAATCTCAAGCCAATCCTTGGGCGTGAAGGACTTGGGTTTGGCGCCAGAAAATTCGGGCGAACGAAGATCGTCGAAAGCGGGCTTGTCGCCCACGACTTTGGCCTGTTGGGCAGACGCATTGCTTGCCGAAAAAGCAAGGGCTAGGGCAAGGATCGGCAACAAGGAAATGGAACGAAGCATATGTCTCACGAGCTAACTTTGTTTATGTGAAACTAGACACCATGCCCGATTTGGCCAGCCAAAAGCGTGGGTCGACCGGAAAATTTGCAGATTTGATCGACCCCAGAGCGGATCTCGATGACATGCGATTGACGACTGGCCGCTCGGCACGCATCACTTTGGCGTGGAAATTGTGGATTTTTCAATTCGCCGACCCCGTATCGTGGGCAGTTTGGGCAGCGTGGCCGACGTTTTGGAGGCCTCGATCCCGCAGCTGGCCGAGTCCTGCGACATCGCCGAGCTACGACTTGATTTGATGTGCAAGGAAATGGGCGACGCAGTTCGCCCTTGGTCACATTTGAAGGGCTTTCCCCTGCTTTTCACAGCGCGAAGAGCAGTCGAAGGTGGCGCGGGGGAGCTCGATGCCGCCACGCGCGAGGTCCTTCTGCGCGAGGTGCTCGACGAGGCCACCTGTGTCGACATCGAGGTGGCCAGCATTTGCGAAATGGCGGGGCTGATCGATGAGCTTCGCGGGCAGAAATTGCCATGGATTGCCTCGTTTCATGATTTCGAAAAACTGCCTGAAAATGCTGTGCTTGAAGAGCGGCTGGCCTTGGCGAGGTCCGCAGGCGCCGCTGTTTTCAAGGTTGCTGCCAAGCTCCACAGCCCTGCCGATCTGGCTCGATTGGCCGAATTTCAGCTCGCCGACCACGGCATCGCCGTCGCGACCATGGGCATGGGCGTGCTGGCACCGGTCTCGCGCCTGCTTTGCGCCCAATGCGGCAGCGTGCTGAATTACGGCTACATCGGCCAGACGGCCACCGCGCCGGGTCAGTGGGACAGCCGTAGACTGAAAGAGTCCGTTGCGGGCCTCGAGACCTTCAACCCCTAAATCATTTCTCCCATTCGACCACCTCAACGGGGGCTTCAGGCAGGGCCTTGAGAAAGGATGTGCCGTAGCGTTTGGTGAGGATGCGGTTGTCGAGAATGCAAACGAGCCCCTCATCGCGGGTGGTGCGTATCAGACGACCAACGCCCTGTCGCAGCTTGAGAATCGCCTCGGGCACTGAGTATTCGTTAAAGGGATTTCCGCCCTCGGCCTCGATCGCTTCGAGCCTCGAAGCGGTGAGCGGATGATCCGGCACGGCAAAGGGCAGGCGGGTGACGATCACATTCGAGAGGGCCTCGCCGGGCACATCGACACCAGTCCAAAAACTGTCGGTTCCAAAGAGCACGCTGTGAATGTCGCGGCGGAATTCCTCGATCATTTTGTGGCGCGGCATGCCTTCGCCCTGCATCAGCAAGCGCCATCCTTTTTTCCGCAAAAACCCCTCAAGGCGCGACGACGCATCGCGCATCGTGCGGTAGCTAGTGAAGAGGACGAAGGCCCGACCCTCACTCGCGATGAGTGACTCAGTGATCCCGCGAGCCAGCATTTCATCGTAGCGCGGCGTGCCGGGATCAGGGATGGATTTGAAAATTTTCACCCGCATCTGACGCTCAAAATCGAAGGGGCTGCCAATGCTCAAGGCGCGGGCTTTTTCAGCACCCACGCGCCCGCGAAAATACCCAAGTTGCGGGTCGCCCACGCCCAGCGTCGCGCTCGTGAGCACCACGCTCTTGCCATCACCAAAAAGCAGCGGACGCAGGCGTTCGGCAACGTTTACCGGTGCGGCCTGCAAGGTGTACTGCGTTTCGTCGCGACCGCCGCGTTCGACCCAGTAGACGCTGTCATCCGACGACTGATCAAGAAACTCCGCCACCGCGCCGTGGACCTCACGCAGACGTCGCGAGGCATCCTGCAATTCGGCGCGCGAGTTTTCCGATTCGACGTCCGCCGCGAGCGCATCGATTTCCTGCCACAACTCGCGCAATGGCGCGGCGATCGTGTTGCTAACAAGCTCGGGTTGCCGCACGCGAAACTCCTTGGCGTAGCTGCCGAATTTGGCGGCCTCGCCGACTTGGTCGAAAAATTGATCCGACGCGATCAATGCCTGCTCGGCTGCCTGCATCGCGGCGGCTTTGCGATACGACTTGAGCAAGCCCTTGCGCGTGCGCGGATGGTAGAGCCTCTGGAGCTCGAAACGCAGCGACGATTGCGAAACGCGCAAGCCAAGCTGCACCGCAGCGACTTGCTCAATCGTGTGTGCCTCGTCGAGGATCGCAAAGTCGTTCGGGAAAATGAAACCACTGGGCTTTTTATCATCATCCTCTCCAAGCTCGGTTTCAAGGAGCGCAAAAAACAAAGTGTGATTGACCACGATCAGGCGCGCATCGGCCGCCGCCTTGCGGGCTTCTTGAAAAAAACAATTTCCGCGCGGCCCGCAATGTCGCGTCGTGCAAAGGTGCGCCTCGCTGCAAACTTGCAGCCACACGCGGATCTGCGGTTGGAAATCGAGATCGCTCAAAGTGCCGTCGCGGGTTTTCTCCGCCCACTTGCGGATCGCCTCGAGTTCCTCATTTTCCGATCCCGTGAAAAGATCGCCCGATTGCTCAAGCGCGCGGCGCAAACGCGTTGGGCAAAGGTAATTTTGCCGACCCTTGAGCAGCACTGCGGGCAGTTCGTCGCCGAGCACCTTGCGCACGATCGGGATGTCCTTGCGCACCAGCTGCTCCTGCAAATTGATCGTGTGGGTGGAAATAACCCCTTTGCGGCCGGTCTCGAGCGCAAACTTTGCCGCAGGCAATAGATAGGCCAGCGATTTTCCCACCCCCGTGCCAGCCTCGGCGACCAAGGGTCGCGAATTCGCAAGCGCCTCGGCCACCGCCACCGCCAGCGTTTGCTGCTGCGGGCGAAATTCGAAGTCTTTCGATTTAGCCAAAAGCCCCTTCGGCGAAAATGCGTCATGCACCGCGTCGCAAAAACCCGGTGTCACCTGACCATCCGAAAGCGCAATCATCCACGCCCATCCGACTCGCCAACTTGCCCGCTGACAAGCCGCATGTTCCAATCACGACAACGCGCTCGACAGCGACCGCCCGTCGCGGGCATCGTAATCACCCATCAAGCCATGAGCCAACCCTTCACCCGATTTACCCACCTCATGGTGATCCTAGCCTTGGCCGGAGCGGGGGCGCTGGTCTGCGCGTGGCTGATCCCTGGCGAAGTTCGCTCGGTGCGCGAGTATCTGGCAGGATTTCCCGATGCTGATGCCACTGCGCATGGGTTGAGACCGATGGTGCTCGCCGCGCTGTGTTTTTTGCCAGCACTCGGCGCACTTTGCTACGCGTTTGGAGGCGAGCTCGACCGCTACATCGCGCGACGCTTTCTCAGCATCTTCTTCATCTGCCTTGGATCTCTGATGATGATCTGGCTGCTCATCGACCTCAGCGACAAGGTCGGCGACCTTCAAGGATCGAAGCACATGCTGGACTCGCTCATTGCCGTTTACAGCACCCGAGCACCCGCCGTGCTGCTCTTGCTTTTGCCCTACGGCTTGCTGCTTTCGCTGCTTTACTGCCTCAGCCAGTTGTCCGCGTCACGCGAGGTCATTGCGATGATCCAATCCGGTCGCGGCATCGTGCGCATCACGCTGCCACTCGTGGTCGCCGGCATTATCTGCACGCTTTTTGGCATCGGCCTCAACTTTCAATGGGCACCGGTGGCTGAGGGGCGGCAGGACGAAGTGATGGCCGCGGCAAAGGGTGAAATGGCGCAAGAGGCCAGCCGCGTGTTGTTCAACAACGCACCCAAACGACGCGTGTGGATGATCGGCGCTTTTCCGCACGACTATCAAAAAGGCGCGCCGCTGAAATTTGTCGAGATCACCACCAGCAACGAGCAGAATCAAATCGAGACGCGCCTGAGCGCCGACAGCGCGAGCTGGGATCCGGCGACGCGGCGCTGGAGTTTTGAAAATGCGTCGGTCGCCACGCATCGGGATGGCTTACCGCCCGATTTCGAAAAATCCGATGGCCCGCTAGTGATTGATTCGTTTGAAGAGACGCCGATGCAATTGATCAAGCCGGGCCTGAGCGCCGAGCATCTTGGTATTCCTGATTTGAACGGCTGGCTCAAAGCCCGTGCCGCAGGTCTCAACTTCGCCGATCCCGCGCCGTATCGCACCGAATGGCACTACCGCTGGGCGATGCCTTTCACCTGCATTGTGAGCGTGATGCTAGCCGTGCCACTCGCGGTAAATTTTTCGCGGCGCGGACCTGCGGGCAGCATCATGCTGGCAGTGGGGTTTTCGGCGATCATGCTTCTCATCAGCACGATCGTGCTTGCCTTCGGTCATGCCGGCGACATGCCGCCCATTCTTGCTGCTTGGCTTCCCAACCTCGCGTTTTTTGCTCTGGGTGTTTATCTATTCAAACAACGCATCCACGGTCGCCCGCTTTTCAAACGCTCGCGCAAAACGCAAAGCGCCTGAGACTCAAGGCAGCCCATCCATTTCAAACCTCATCCATCACCTCACTTCATCATGGCCCTTGCTGAATCCTGGCATGTCCGCTCCCGTTCGCGCGAATGCGCGGCGACCCAGCACGCCTTCGCCGATGGCGAAACCATCATCACCGCGTTGTTTCCCGATTCCGAATCAAGCGGCTACCTTCGGCGTGATTATTCAACCGAAGGCTGGGAGTTATTGCCTGAAGATGCCGAGGTTCCATTCTCATTCTGGAAGTCGCGCTACGCTGCGCCCGGTCAGGAGCCCATCAATCCGATGGAAAAACTCAGCGCCGAGGAAATCCTGCGGCGCTTGGTCGATGAGGACAAGGAGCACACCGAAAACACACGCTACATTCTAGCGGTGATGCTCGAGCGGCAGAAACTTTTGCGCGAGACCGATCAGCAACGCACACCCAACGGCATTCTTCGCGTTTACGAACATCGCAAGACCGGCGAGGTTTATCTCATCCGCGATCCTGACATTCCGCTGGCCGAAGTCGAAGCGGTGCAAAATGAAGTGGTTGTCTTGCTCGAGAACAATGGCGAGCTGCCAGAGCCAGTGATGCAGAAGGAAACCCCCGAAGTAGCATCTGACAAAACTGATGCACCACAAACCGATGAGGCAAACGCCTAGTCATTTCCAAGGCGCTCAACGCATTCATCGAGCAGCGCCTCAAGTCGCGCTTCGCGGGCGATGGGCTTGAGCTTGTCGAATCCGATCCAAACAGCCGTGGCTCCACCAGGCCCGAGACGCAGCATCCATGCGTCACATTCCGAGCCAGTCGCGCCCGTGAAGGTGCGAGCGCCATTGTCACGCTTCAACACGCTCGTCGCGTCGACAGCCGCCTCGGCGCTCAGCGCCTGCACCAACGAAGGCTTGGCTTTGTAAATGAGTTCGCCGTTCGCATCGCGAATCTCGCGAATGAAAAATGGCTTCGGCCGCTTGCCCTTGTTGCCAAGCGTCGCGAGACCCACCGACATTTCCATCGGCGTGGCGGCGACCGATCCACGAAACAAATCCTCGGTCTGCAAAAATGGCCCGTCGAATCCACAGCGCCGCGCAAGACGCTCGACCTCCGCCGCGCCAATTTGCCGCCCGGTCTGCACCGGTTTTCCTGGCAACACCAGACCTCCGCGCTCGGATGCTGCGGCTGCCACATAAGGCTCGAAGGCCGACCCGAGATCTCGACTTGAGCGTGTGCGATCGAAGCGTGAGTGCTGAAAATTTCTGCCACCGATCAAAGCCAGAACTGCGCCGCTGCCGGTCTCCGTGGTGACCGCCGCGTATTGAAGGTAAGCGGGATCTTCTCCCGCCTGATGCTGCGATGGCGATGGATGCAACCACGACCTTTCGCGCTCGAGTTGGCCGACCGCATGATTCAATTCCGTTTCCAGCCGCTCCTGCCATGCCGCGTCGAGTGTGGTCATCACGCGCAATCCGCCTGCGGCA
>JBMTCI010000055.1:0-6470 GCA_049430745.1 Luteolibacter sp.
CCTTGGTACTTGAGGTCCTGGGTTTTTCCGCCGATGGCGGCGTAGGGATAAAATTCGTTGCCGCGGCCAAACTTTGAGGGACCTTCGAGGACGACATGCGAGTGCAGCACACAGTCGTCGCCCAGTTCGACATGATCGCCAATGATGCAGTACGGCCCGACGCGAACATTCGTGCCAAGCTTGGCGAGCGGCGAAACAATGGCGGTGGGATGAATCACGGCGCGCATTTCCGCCGATCCGAGGCGCGCTGACGAGGTTTTTTTGGCCTCAGCCCTCTTGCAGCACAACCTTGCGCCACTCGTGACGGCGGTGGTAGTTGAGTTCAAGATGGGGTGAGGTGGATGACAGAACATCGGGCGTGCCCTCGGGTCCGGCATCATAGCGGCTGAAGGAAAGTTCGAGTTTTTCGCCAACAGCAAAGGGACCGCCATCAGGAAAAATGGTTGAGGGAATGCGCGCCAGCACCTGCCATTGGTTTTGTCCGCTTGGTTGCAGGACCCATGAATCAAACGCCGAGGCTGAACATCGAAATTCATCGAGTGTGGCGCGTTTGGATCGGATTTTTTCCAAATCTTCGGCCGTCAATTTTAGATGCATGCGGTGGTTGTGCGGGGTCACATGCAGCTCGAGGTAATGAGGTGAGTTTTTGCGCGCGATAAAGATTTCAAAAACATCTCCCAGCAACCACATGTCCTGGTTGTGGTCGGTGCTGCGCGAGGTGATGAAGTCATCGTGAAGCTCGGCAAGGACCCAAAAGGCATCGGGCTCCCAGCCGAAACGAACCATGCCAGCCCGCAAATTTTTTTCGGGAGCGCTTAGCCAAGCTTGTTGCATGCGCCACGCATCATTGCAGAGGTTTTTTGCGGCAATGGCGAAGTCGCCGGGCTTCATGTGAAAAACTCGTGGCGCGGCGAATGTGTCAGATCCGATGTGTTTCATTCGGCGATCGGCATGGCGCGTGGCGCGGGTGTTTCCTCCTCGACCGGGATTGCACGCTGAGGGTTTAACTCAACCGCTTTCGGCGGCGGCGCTTCGACAACAACTTCGGCTTTCTTGGGCTGAACCTTGAGTTGCTCTTTCGTTGGGGGCGATGGTCGCATGCGAACTTCGACGCGGCGGTTCACGCCTTGTTGCTCGACGCTACCTTTGGTGACGAGCGGTTCGTAACGACCAAAGCCACGGGTGCTGATTTTTGACGCGTCCATGCGCAGGGACTCAACGAGGTATTCTTTCACTGCCGCGGCACGGCGCACGGAAAGGTCGAGGTTGAAATCGTCGCCACCGATGAGGTCGGTGTGACCTTCGATCCAGCAGTAAAGCTCAGGGTTGCGGTCCATCAGCAGCGCGAGCTTCATGAGTCCCACCTTGGCGCTTTCGCGCAGTTCGGCGCTGTTGTAATCGAACAACAAATCACTCGGCAGCATGGTCTTTTTTGAGATCAACGCATTGGCCGGCAAGCCGAGCAATTCGTCGAGTGACGCGTTGTCATTGAGAGCGCCGCGATCGGCCTTGCCGCCGGCACCTTGCAGAATCATCGCATCAGTGAGTTGACCGAGCTTGTCGTCATCGGCATGCATCGCGCCCGGGTCGATGGTGAGTTGTCCGACCTCTGCTGGCTTGATTTGTTCCGGTTGGCGGCCGAGCTCTGGCAAGTCGTCGGAATCGATTTCGTATCCGGTGGCAATTTTAACAGCGGTCGCTTCGGGCTCGCCTCTGGCGGCAGGGTTGGCCATGCGCAACGCAAATTCAGCCTGCTGAACATCGGGTTTCATTTCGATCTCCGCATCTTTGGGCAAAGCGGCAAGCAGATCGACCTCTTCGAGCAGAGCGGCGGCATTTTCGGGGGGCTTGATCTCTTCTTCGGGCGCTGTCGGTGGCGGCAATTCCAGTGGCGCGATGTCGGTAGGGCGAATCACGACTGGCTCGGTGCGCAGTTCGGCAGCTTGCTCGATGCGGATCGCGATCTTCATTTTTTCCAACGCGAAAAAAACCGCGACATGGAGCAGGACCGAGCCGATCATTGCGATCGCCGCCCACCAACGAAGGCGGTTCGATGCGGGGGCCTGATACGAGCCGCCTCGCGCTATGCTCCAAGAATAAGCAGCCGCCATGGCGTCAATATACGCGCGTCAAAGGGGCTGGCAATCACCGAGGATGCCGTTTACCATGGCCTTGGCATCCCGACTGCTAGCAAAAAACCGTAAAATAACGATCCTCATGGCCGCGAAAAAATCAGCAAAAAAAGTCGCCAAGAAGGCCGCACCCAAAGCGCCAAAGGCCGAAACAAAAAAAGCGGAAAAGCCAGCCGCCAAAAAAACCGCGCGCAAGGCATCTGCTAAAAAGGCTGCGAAAAAATCGGGTGTTGAATCAACCGCGTCAGCGCCAAAGCCAAGTTATGACGCCGTCGCACGCGCAGCTTACCTCAATTACCGTCGTCGCGTTGAACAGGGTCTGCCGGGCGATTCGCGTGGCGACTGGCTCGAAGCCGAGCGCCAGCTTGGCATTCCCGCGAAGTCTTAGGACTTTTTCCTCACGCCAATTCCGGCTTGGAGGGCGGCTGAATCGTCGTCACACTGGGCGGCGTGAAATCCTGTTCGTCACTTGGCATCGGTTTGGCCGGATTCGGAACCGTCGGGTCCGGCGTGTGGAATGTGCTCGAGCGCAATGGCGAACTGATTACTGGTCGTACGGGTGGCGGAGTGCGTTTGCACATCGCCAAGATTTTGGTGCGTGACAAGGCCAAGGCGCGTGCGACCACGGGCGAGGTGCCGGCGGAGATGTTTACTACGGATTGGCGAAAGCTAGTGGAGGATCCGGCCGTGGACATCGTTGTCGAATTGATCGGCGGCACGACGGATGCGTTTGAAATTGTTGCCGCAGCGCTGCGCGCGAAAAAACCTGTGGTGACTGGCAACAAGGCCCTGCTCGCCGAGCGAGGCGTTGAGTTGTTTGCGTTGTCAAAAGAGCATGACACACCGATCCACTTTGAGGCGGCTGTCGCGGGCGGAATTCCGATCATCCGCACGGTGCAGGATTCTTTCATCGGCAATCGCATTCTTTCATTTTCGGGGATCATCAACGGCACCTCGAATTACATCCTCGGGCGCATGACCGATGCCGGTCTCACTTTCGAGGCCGCGCTCGCCGAGGCGCAGGCGCTCGGATATGCTGAGGCGGATCCGGCGCTCGATGTGAACGGCTGGGACGCGGCGCACAAAGCAATCTTGCTGGCGACGCTGGCCTATGGATTTCCGATCGATCCCTCGACCATCCATGTTTCGGGCATCGAGCAGGTGCGGCCGACCGACATCCATTTCGCCACCAACCTCGGCTATGTGGTCAAGCTGCTGGCGTTCATTCGTGAGCATTCAAATGGCGAGGTTGAGCTGCGTGTGCAGCCATCGTTTATTGCCCAATCGCATATTCTCGCATCGGTGCATGGGGTCTTCAACGCGGTGGCTGTGCATGGCGACACCGCTGGCGAGTCGTTGTTTTATGGTCGCGGCGCGGGTCAGGATCCGACCGCCTCATCGGTGGTGGCCGATCTCGTCGAGGCTGCGCGTTCGTTGCGTCAGGCGAATGGTCATCGTGGATTCCTGCCTTACCGTGAAAAGGGTCGCATCCTGCCGGTTGCCGAGACTTCGACGGCGTACTATGTGCGCTTTGATGTCACCGACCGACCGGGCGTGATCGCTGAAATATCGGGCATTCTTGCCAAGCATCGTATCGGCATTTCGGGCACGCACTCGCCGGTCAACCCTGCGAATCCCGATGCGGAATTCGTCGACATGGTTTTCCTGTTGCACACCTGTCCTTTCGGAAAACTTCAGGCCGCCCTGGCCGAAATCGAAGCGCTCGATTGCATCAACAGCGAGCCCGTGGTGTTTCGCATCGAAAGCCTTGGCTGAAATTTCGAGTCCCATCGCTCATGGCCAAGCCCCGCGCCCCGCGATCGATCGTGCTTGCGACGGCGCAGGCGGTTTGTCGCAAGGAGCGACCTGACGAGCCGTTTCCTGAAATGCTGGTGGTTGCGATTCGCGGGTACTATCGCGACTCGCTTGGCGAGCCCGGCGTGAATGACCGCGGCATTTATGATGATGCGGTTTTTGTGGTGGGGCCTGAAACTTTTGCGGCGTTCAATGCCAACACCGATCCCAGTCGTTTTCGCAAGGGCGTTGCTTCGTTGATGCCGGGTTGCCATCCCTACAAGCCCGGCAAGCATGGCATTTCCCGACCAGGCGGCGGATACCCAGCCTTTCGACCGGCGACGCGCTACGAAGAATTGCCGGTCCGGCGCGATGGCGAGAAGGAAGTCCCCAGCGTTCGGCCTGGAGTCGCGATCAACATCCATCGCGGCGGCCGCAACAGCACCAGCTCGCTCGGCTGCCAAACGATTCACCCGGATCAATGGGAGGCATTTTACGCCGTGACCCGTGCGGAAATGAAAAAGGCAGGCCTTTCGCGCTTTTGGTATGTGCTGGCCGAGGGACCGGTCGTTTGATCGCGGACAAGGTAAAATTCATCACGCCCCATGAGGACGCATTGAAATGCACCCGAGGCCCGATGAGGCTTTCGAGATTACTCCGCCTTCGGCTTGGCGACGCGGCGAACGGCACCAAAGCGCTTCTGGAACTTGTCGATGCGACCTTCGGTGTCGACGAATTGCTTTTGTCCGGTGAAGAACGGGTGCGAATCCGAGGTGATGCCGATCGAGATCACGCTGTGCTCGACGCCGTCGATGACTTCTTTTTTGTCCGAGTTCTTGGTCGAGCGGGTGACGAAGCGGGCGCCGGTGGTCATGTCGACGAACACGACCGGATTGTACTTGGGATGAATGTCCTTTTTCATGGGAGCTTGGTGGCCGACACGTTTCCGACGCGCCGGGAGGGCGGAGAATGGCCGCAAATGCCGAGCTGTCAAGCTACCATGAGGGAATTTTTTGGTTTTTTCGGGGCTGCGGGGGTCAAAAACCTGTGATATTTTGGATGTCCGAAGTTAATTAGAAGTTTTTTGGGTCGCATTTTTGCCGGATCCGTGTAGGGTGATGGCGTTATGGCAATCACCACTAAGCGCACACGATTCTCCCGACGGCTCCCGGACCATGTGACCGACGAATTGGTCACCGTGCTCTCCGAGAAGAAGATCTTTGGATTCAACGATCTGTTCGAGAGGGTTTTCGCGAATCTGAAGGTTCGCAATGCGGTCAGCGGCGGCGAGGAAATGCTCCGCCTGCGCGCATACGAAAAGCTCCAGAACCTCGTTACTCGTGGCCTCGTCGAGAAAATTGGCAAGGAGTACAAGGGCACCGCCCGCGTGCATGAGGCGTCGAGCGCCTATGCGGCCGCTCAAGAAGCCGCTGCCGAGCAGGACTGATTTCAATTGGTGTTGGACTTGTTTCCTCAAACCCGCGACCGATGATCGGCCGCGGGTTTTTTTTCTATCCAAACCCTGCGTTTGCGTTCTATCACGCACCTGTCCACCGCATTCACCATGCCCGAAAATTACCTTCCCGTTTTTCTTCAAGTGCTTGTCGCGCTTGGATTTGCGGTCACCGTCTTGCTGGCCAGCGTCATTTTCGGCCGCTCGGCGAGGACCAACGCGACCAAGGACAGCGCCTACGAGTGTGGCATGCTGCCGGTCGGTGAGGGCGCGCCGCGTTTCTCGGTGAAGTTTTACATCGTCGCGATGCTCTTTGTGCTTTTCGACATCGAGGTCGTCTTCATGTACCCATGGGCGGTGCAGTTTCGCGATCTTCTCGCGCAAGGGCCGACGGCCTTGGTCAGCATGGCGGGCTTCGCCGGCATCCTCGTGATCGCCTACGCGTACGCTCTCAAGAAGGGCGTGCTCAACTGGAAGTCCTGAGCGGCGATAGTCCGCTTCTCAGCGGTGGCGGGCTTGTTCTTCGAGGAAAATTTCCGCCAAGCGGAAGCAGCGCCGTGAAAGCTCGCGCGCGTCATGGTCGCCCACTAGCGCGACGCCTTCTTCGCTCACCTCGGCAAGGTAGATTTTCCAGGCAAATTTCGCGAGCTGCTCGGGATCGACTTTCACTCGTGCCGGCTTGTTCTGCGATGCTGACACTTGAGCTGGCTGCGTGACGGTCGTTTTTGCCGAATCTTGAGAAGCCTCTGGCGATTCGGGATCTGCCGCCGCATGGGCTTGTGATGGTCCGCCGCCCTTACCTTTTTTCCGACGGCGTTTGCGCTTGGAATTTTCCTGACCTGATCCGCCGCCGGAAGTAGCGGGCTCGGGTTCGGGCCAATCGCCGCGCGCTGGGACCTCTTCGGATTTGTCGGCGGCGGTCGATGAAAACTCGGGAAATTTCGCGGGCTCGATCGTTTCAGCCTTGGCCGACTTTTCCGTTTTTTTGGAGCGTGAACTCGAAGAGCGGCGGGCGCTGGGCTTGCTGGCTTTGTTGGGGGTGGAAGGTGATTCGCTCATGTATGCGTGAGGAGCAAGCCCGGGCGTCTGGT
>JBMTCI010000056.1:0-6469 GCA_049430745.1 Luteolibacter sp.
GCGTTGTTGCGCAGCAGATCATCGTTGGGAAATTTTTCGATCATGCCGCGAAGGTGGTTCCATGACGTGCGAAACCACTCATCGTGTTCCGACTTCAGTCCGACCTTGCGCATGGCGGGAAAGAAATAATCGGCCAGCGTGCCGTCACCAATGGCATTTCGATGGCATCGGCCCAGCAAGGCAATCGCTCCCTTGCGATCGGGTCTGACCATGGACAGTGCACGACACATGTCGGCATTCATGCGAGTGCGTGTGAATTGAACAGGCGATTGCCACCGCGGCTCGGACTTTACGAGGACGGCATTGAGCATTTCAAACGCGGCAGCTGCCTTGGACCAATCGGATTGTTCGAGCAGGTCGTCGGCGTATGATTTGAGGTAGATGTAGATGTCATCCTGATCGGATTCGGCATTGGCATAAATCAAGGCCCGCTTCCACCACTCGCTTGCTGTGCGGTAGTCCTCACCGAATGTGTAGCCATTGGCGACGCGCAAACAGGTCGCGGGATCACCCAAGGCCAATTGATCCGCCAGCCGTTCATGTTTTTTTGATTCATCGATCCGCCCTGCGCGTCGCAACGCGCTGGCGGCAAAGGCGTGAATTTCCGCGTTCGGTTCGCGGCCAATGTCGATTGGGTTTTCAATCTGCGAGAGAATCATCGAGGCAACCTCGTCCCATCGGTTGGCGGCAGAGAGCCAAACCATGCGAGTCTCCCATGGCACGGCATCGCGGGTTTTTTGCGGCAAAAGGTCGAGAGCCCTAAGCATGTTGGCGAGATCGTTCGAAGCGAGGGCCATGGTCAACATGCGTGCCAGCAAGCGCGTGCGGCCTTCTTCACGCACGGCGTCGATCGATTGCCACACGCGTTGGATGATTTTATCCCGCACGCCATCGCTGTCGTTGCGCATCTTGAAAATCACCATCATCGCGTCGCAGCGCACGGCAGGGCTCGAGTCGGGATCGAGCTCGCCAAGCCATTCCCACCATTCGCTCACAACATCCTCATCACCAAGCACGGCAGTCACCAAAAGCTCCCAACGTTGGGGATCTTGCCCTGCCCACTTGGATGCCATGCGCCATGCGAGACGAGGTGCCTGACTCAACACCTCCCCACTGCCAAAGAGATTGCCCATCAGTCGAATGAACAACTCGGGATTTTTTTCCGACAGGATGGCGCTGTTATCGAGAAAAAGAGCGTCGTTGCGATCGTGCAAACCGCGTCTTTCGTTGAAGTAGGCCAGCGCCGTCAAGCGCTCCATCGCGGTCGATGGTTCGCGTTGATCCTCAATGTTTCGGCTCTCCAATTCCGCCAACAAACCGGCGACCCATTCATGCGCGTTCGATCCGTCGTCGTTGAGACCAAGCGCGCTTAAGGCATCGCTCGGTCTTTCGATCATATCGAAATATTGAAACGCGATGAGCGGATGCGCCTTGATCATCGTCGACTCGGTAAGGTCGATGCGCCCGAGTGCGTGCAAGGCATTGAGTGCATTGTCGCGTTCAGTCGATTGCTTCGAGTCGAGCGCCTTCAAGAACACCTCCAGATCGGCATCGCCCAAGTTCCCTTTCCACCACCGATGCGCCGCAGTGGCATATTCGGTGCTGAGGCGACTGCCGTCGGTCGAATTTTGCATCAGCTCGAGCCATGGCAAGGGGTCGCCGCTGATGCCTGACATCAATGCCGCGGTTTTCAAATGCCCCATCTTTTTTGCAAGATCCGCCGCAGCCTGCGTGTCGCCCTTGGCCATCAAAAGGGCGATTTTTTGCGGATGAGACAAACTCTCGGTGACATCCATCACCAGCTTGTCGGCTTCGCTCATCGAGCTGCGTTCTTTGACTTCGTTTTTGTCGGCGTCGAATTTTTTCAACTCGCGATCCAACAGTCCTTGGCTCCGCAAAAAATCCGCGCGGGCCAGGTATCCTGTTCGATTTTTTGGCCCCCACTCAAGATACTCCGTCGCCAGTTTGACATCGCCTGCCGCAATCGCCTCACGCGCCGCCATCAATGCCGCTTCAGTCATCGAGCCTTCGACCTCCTCGAGCACTTCCGGTGATGACTCCATCGAGAAAAGTTTCAACATCGGCAGCCAGGTGCGCTGGGCTTTCAATTTTTTGAGAATCGATGACTTCTCATCGGGGGTCGCAAGCGCGTAGCGATCGGTCAGTGCGATCACCATCGGATCGGTTTCGGGCGTGATGCCAAGTTGGATGCGCCGGGCAATGTCGCGGGCGCGCATCGATTTTTCCGGGTCGGTGTCGCGCGATGCCGCTTCGAGCGCGGTTAGCGCAGGATCTCCAAGTTTCCACAATTCACGGGCGGCGTCCTCGCGCGTATTGAAGTTCTCATCGGACAGCGAAGCGATGAGACGATCGACATGCTTGCTGACTGAAACTTTGTCCGCGGCGCGAGCGGGAGCGCTCAGGCAAAGTGCGCAGAGCAGCGTGATGGCGATCGGTGAATTCATGGAAATGGCGGACCGATGTTTTCGATGGTTCAAACGAGGTCGGATCATGCCGCAAAACTTTCGCCGCATGAGCATGTGACCACAGCGTTTGGGTTGCTGACCTTGAAACCGCCTTGTTGAAGATCATCGGAAAAATCCAGTTCGCTGCCACTCACAAAGAGCGCGCTTTTGGGATCGATCACGACATTGACGCCATTGCTTGGCACCAGGATGTCACGATCTCGCGGACCGTCGACAAGGTCCATCTTGTACTGCAATCCTGAGCATCCGCCTCCAACCACCGCAATGCGCAGGGCTCCGTTGGGTCTGCCCTGTCTGTCGAGAATACCGCGCAAATGATTGGCTGCAGGCGTGAGGACACGCACCAATTTCTCGTTGCCGATTTTGTAGTTCAATGTCGAACTCACGGCAAAATCTGTGTCAACCATGCGCCGCAGTCAACACGCAGCTTCGTGCGTCGCGCATTGACCCGACGGCACGAATCACTCGCCCGATTTCGGATCTGCCTTCTTGGCAACCTTCTTCGCTGGTGCCTTCTTGGTCGCTACCTTTTTGGTGGCGGCTTTCTTGGCAGGCTCCTTTTTGGCGGAAGCTTCTTTTTTGACGACGGTCTTTTTGACGATTCCGCCGAGTTTCGCCTGCTCCTTCTTGCGCTTGAGGTAATCGGCGCGACGGCGGCGTTTGATGATTTTGTTTGATTGCTGGCCCATGGTTGGTGGCCATTGGCTAGGGATTCCAGCGTCGGGGATCAAGCGGAATTCTTCACAAGTTGTGCGAATGGAATGGTTTCGCATTCGACAGCGACCGATTTGACACCCAAATTCCCCGCCCCATGGCAGGTCTCATCATCGCTCCCCGCGCCCGCATTTTCCACGGTCACGAGTGGGTCTACGCCACCGAAATCCGCAAAACTTTCGGCGATCCTCAGCCCGGCGATGTGGTCACGCTGAAAGACTTTCGCGATCGTCCGCTCGGCTCGGCGATTTACAATCCTCAGTCGCAAATCGTGGCCCGACGCTTCTCGCGTCGCCGTCAGGATCTCGATCTCGATTTTTTCACCCGTCGCATCCGCCAAGCGATCGAATACCGCGAGCGCAAGGGCATCGATCCGATGCTTTGCCGCCTCGTTTGGAGCGAATCGGATGGCATCCCTGGGCTCATCGTCGACCGCTACGGCGATCATCTCTCAGTCCAGACGCTCACGCTCGCGATGGATCTGCGCAAGGAACTCATCCGCGATGCCTTGGTCGATCTCCTCAAGCCGAAGTCGATCGTCCTGCGCAACGACTCCCCTTCCCGCAAGGCCGAGGGCATGGAGGCAGGCATCGAAATGCTCTATGGCGAAAATCCCGGATCTTTCGTCGTGCGCGCTAATGAACTCGATTTCGAAATCGACCTCTTCGACGGACAGAAAACAGGACTTTATCTCGATCAGCTCCAATCCCACGCCGAGGTCGCCATGCTCGCCAAGGGCAAGCGCGTGCTCGACTGTTTCACCAATCAAGGCGGTTTTGCGCTTGCCTGCGCGAAAGCCGGGGCAGCCAAAGTGACCGCGGTCGATGTCTCCGCCACCGCCTGCGAAGCTGCTCGCCACAACGCAAAGCTCAACGGCCTCGACATCGAGGTGATCGAACACAATGTCTTCGATTTCCTCAAACACGCCGAGCCGGAGTACGACCTGATCATTCTCGATCCACCGAGTTTCACCCGCAATAAGAAGACCCTCATGGACGCGATGCGTGGCTACAAAGAGATTCACCTTCGCTCCATCAAGCTACTCGAAAAAGGTGGTATCCTGTCGACTTTTTGCTGCTCGCATCACGCCTCGCGCGAGTTGTTTCTTGAAAACCTCGCCGATGCCTCAGTCGACGCAAAAAAATCCCTGCGCCTCATGCAGGAGCATTCGCAACGCGCCGATCACCCAATCCTCATCACGATCCCCGAAACCGGCTACCTCAAGGGCTTCACGGTCGAGGTGATCGCAACGAGGTGATCAAGGCTCCATCGGATAGGCATTTTCGCCGTGCTCCGAGCGATCGAGTCCTTCGTTTTCCTGCTCGGCATTCACGCGCAAGCCGATAAGGAGTTTCACGACAAGGACGATGATCACTGTCGCGACAGCCGACCACAGAATGGTCACGCCAAGCGCGCTTGCCTGAATCGTGAGTTGCTCACCGAGGGGCTTCACTAGACCGAGACCACCGAATGAGGCCTGACCAAACACGGCCACGAGCAAGGTTCCAAGAATGCCGCCGACACCGTGAACGGCGAAGACATCGAGCGAATCGTCGATGCGCATTTTTTCACGGATCAGGCTCACGCTGAAATAGCAGACGACTGCGGAAATCGCGCCAATCGCGATGCCGCCGATCGGTCCGACATCACCCGATGCTGGCGTGACGGTGGCCAGACCAGCGATGAGTCCGGTGACCATGCCGACGAGGCCGCTCTTGCCGTTGCGAATGCGTTCCATGAGCGACCAGACGAGCGCTGCCGAACAGGCGGAGAGATGCGTGACCAACAGGGTCATGCCGGCATTGGCGCCAGCGGAAAGTTGGCTGCCGGCATTGAAACCGAACCATCCGACCCAGAGCATCGCGGCGCCGATGAAGACCATACCGGGATTGTGCGGTGGGTGTGGGTGCTGTGGAAATCCACGACGCTTGCCGAGCATCATTGCCATCACAAGGGCGGTCGTGCCAGCGGTGGCGTGAACGACGATGCCGCCCGCAAGATCCTTTACGCCCATGTCGAAGGCCCAACCACCACCCCAGACCCAATGGCAAACGGGCGCGTAGACCAAGGCCAACCACAGGGCCGAAAACAAAACAATCGCGCCAAATTTCATCCGTTCAACGACCGCGCCGACATAGAGCCCCGGCGTGATGATCGCGAAGGTCATTTGAAACATCATGAAGACCGCCTCGGGAATCGTCGTGTTGGGCGCCGCCTGCATTAAGGCATCTGGTTTTAAGAAGCTGAGATCGAATGAGCCGATCCATCCCCCATCACCCTTGAACGCGAGGCTGTAGAGTCGACCTATCCACAGAAGCGATGCGACACAGCCGATCGCCGTGCACTGGGCCATCACGGAGAGGACATTGCGACCGCGAACCAGACCGCCATAAAACAGAGCGAGACCGGGCATGGTCATGAACAGCACGAGCGCTGTGGAGGTCAGAATCCACGCGGTGTTGGCGCTGTCGATGGGAGTGCTCGCTTCCGCCGCACTGGCGATCTGCGTGCCGAGCGCGAGTGCGCACAAAACGATGAATGGGTGTTTGTTCATGGGTTGGATGCGCAAAACTATGGGTAAGGCTCAGGCTTTGTCATGAAGGAAATTCAACATTTTTTGCCTCATTTCCTTGCCGCTTGAATACCCAAACAATCCAAGCTTGAATCCGCCACGCCACCAAATGTCCATGGATTACTCGACCCTCATCGCCAAGAACCGCAGCCGATTTGGCGAGCTTGAGGATGCGGTGGGCGACCCTGATTTGTTCTCTGATCCGAAACGGGCGCGGGAAATTTTGCGTGAGCACCGCAGGATCAAGGAAACGCTCGAGCTGTGGGATCGTTTGGAGTCGGCCAAAAAGCAACTCGCCGAGAATCAGGAATTGGCGAAGACCGACGACGAAGAAATTTCCGCGATGGCCAGCGAGGAAATTCCTGCGCTCGAGGCAGCGATCGAAAAACTTTCCGAAGAAATCCAATACGCGCTCTTGCCTGCCGATCCGAATGAAGATCGCGATGCCTTGATTGAAATCCGCGCAGGCGCTGGGGGTGATGAAGCCTCGTTGTTTGCCGCCGAGTTGATGCGTGCCTATCAACGCTATGCCGATCTTCGTGGATGGAAATGCGAGCACCTCGAGAGCAGTCCCTCAGAAGTGGGCGGATTCAAGGAAGTGATTTTGAAAATCACCGGCGATGGAGTTTTTCGATTCATGATCTTTGAGTTCTTCCCACATTCTATACTTCGATAATTCATTGATATATTGATTGTA
>JBMTCI010000057.1:0-6466 GCA_049430745.1 Luteolibacter sp.
TGGTTGACACTCTTTCCCTCCACGACGCTCTTCCGATCTTCGAGTTGCGTGGAATCGAAGTCGATCCGCGGGGTACGGTCGATGATTCGCTGATGGATCTTTTCGCGCGGGTGGGCTCGACGATTCAGAAGTGCGAGGCGCTCATTCGCAAGCGCGAGGAGGCGAAGTCGGCGCTTGGCCGTGCCTTGCTGGAGGATGAAACGCAGCGCTGCCGTGAGGATTTGGAGGATGTGATCGCGTGTGTGGCTGAACGCATCGAAAGCGAGTGCGCGGCATTTTCGCGGTTCGAGGATGCGGATTCCATCGACGAGACGGAGGTGGCGCGGACGGTGCGCAATTTGGCTTTCTTGGAAAAGTGGCAAGCATCCTTGCGGGCGATGTTTCCGCGGATGCTGTGAGGTCTCCTGACCTCATGAATCGCGCCAAACTCAGGCTTCGCTGAGCGCGTTTTCGAATGCCTCGATGAGCTTGTCGATGGGCTCTTGGCCGCAAGAAACACGGATGAGTGAGGGGTGAGCACCGCAGGCCTCGGCCCATGCGAGCTCGGGGTAATGGGCGAGCATTACATATGGGCAGACCAGCGTGAAGCTCGTGCCAAAGCTCGGACCCTTGGATAGACGAAGAGCGTCGTAAAAGGCGGGGGTTTTCTTGATGTTTTTGAGCGTGAAGGAAAGCAGCCCGCCGTAGCCGCCGTTTTTGCGTCGGATGAGATCGTAGTTTGCGCGGGTGGTGATGGAAGGATGCCAGACCGCTGCGATGGCCGGGTGCTTGGTCAGCCACTCGGCGAGAGCCGTGCCGTTGGCGTTGATTGCATCCATGCGTTGCGGGTAGCCCTTGATGTTCGAGAGCAGCACTTCCGCGTCGCCGATGTAGAGGGGCGAAACGGATTCGGATTCGGTGGCAAGGAGCGAGGTGAAAATGGTCGCGAAGGGTGAGCGTTTGGCGACGGTGGCCATGCCGGCCATGATGTCGCCTTCGCCGGAGATCCATTTCGTGAGGCTGCCGGTGACCACATCGGCGTAGGGGAGCGCGTCGACATTGGAGGGGCCGCACGCGGAGTCGTCGACGATCAATGGGGTGCCGCCGATGGCACAAGCTTCGGAGATTTTTTTGAGGTCGGCAGTGCGCAGGAGCGGGTTGCTTGGGGCCTCAGTGAAGACACCAGCAAACTCGCCGCGGCTGATGCGTTTGAGTGCCTCGTCGAAAGGCTCGCCTTCGGCTTCGTTCAGGTAGACTGCGCCGTTGGCGAAGAGCTCCTGGACCTTGAGCCCGTCGACATAGGGAAACTCGATTTGCAGGGTTTTTTTTCCCTGGGCTATTCCCGGCAACGAACGCAGGACAGCCGTGATCGCAGCCATGCCGCTCGAGAAAACGAAATTGTGACCAGGCTCTGATCCGTAGATCGGCGCGAGCGCTTTAGCGATGAGATGGGATTTCGAACCCTCGCGGAGCTTGCCGTCGAGAAAGTCCTGGGCCTGACGGCTACTGATCACCTCGCCCGAGAAGCGCCAGTAAGCGTCGACATCGGCCTTGGCTTTTTCGGGAAAAACAAGCGCCTGCAGACCGTGGTAGCTGGTGATGCGCAGGGCGGTTTCGGCGCGTTGCTCGACCCAGCGATGGGCGCGTTGCACGGAAGCTTTGGTCGGGAAGATGGCGACCTGTTCCTGATCGTTGGCGATCTCCGATCGAGCATTTTCCAAAAGCCGTTCGACCGTCAGGTGTTTGAAAAAACGCGGATACCCCGTGCGCATGCGCTTGAGGATTTTTTCACGGCCCTCCTCATAACCGATGATCGAGTCCCATGTTGGCAAGCAAACCGAGCACGCATGAGACGAGTCCGGCAGCGGACGGCCGAGGTCATCCTCGGTCCACGCAGGGTCGTTGATCAGGTCACGGGTCACCTGTCCTCCATGCCCGTGTTTGGGGCTTTGGGCAAGCGGGATTCGCAACGATGCGTGGATGAATCGCCCCAGCGAATAGGCTCAGGGGATCGAGTCGAGAATTTGCTCTAGGGCAAGGACTGTGAAGGAGGTGACGAGAACCGAATTTGATTCCATCCAGCGTCCGTTGGAATTGACCCACGATCCGTCCTCGCGCTGGGCTGAGAGAAGTTTGTTGGCGAGCTCGCTACGCCAGTCGGTCTTCTTCCCGGAATCAAGCTGAAGCTGATCGACATTCGCGGCGGTGAGGGCCTTGGCCATGGTTTGGTAATAGTAATAAAGACCCTGGGCTCCCATACCGGGGTTTTCTTCGACAGTGAAATTTTTGCCGAGCCATTCTTTTACCGCGATGACGCGTGGATCTTCGGCACTGAGCTTTGCATAGATGAACGAGAGGAGTCCGGCATAGGACATCGAGCCATAGGAGCGAAGAGCGGTGCGGCCTTCGGCGGTTTCCTCATCGCCAGCCTTCGACTCGAATGGAGAATACGCAAAGCCTCCTTTGTTTTTCGGGTCGTTTGATGCCCAGTCCTGATCGTTGGTTTCCTCGAGATTCTGGCAGCGTGAAATGAATGTCGCAGCGGCGTCCCAATCGAGATCGGGCTGATCGCCGTGCTTGCCGTCCTCGATGATTTTCTTTGAAAGCGCGAGTGCCTCGATCGCGAGGTAGGTGTTGGAAAGGTCGCTGTGTTCCTTGTTGGAGCCGTAGCCGACACCCCCGTCATTCGGGTTGTCGGTTTCCTTTTCTTTGCCGATGTCCCACTGGTTGTCGATGAGGTGCTTGCGGGCCCTCACGATCGCGGGTTCGAAGTCGCTGCGGTTGGCAGCGGTGAGTGCGGTGACCGAGGTTGCGGTGTTGTACACCGAGAGTCCGCGGTTGTAGATGCCGCCGTCTTCTTTTTGTTGGGCGAGCAGCCAGGTAAAACCTTTTTCGATATGCTCGGGAAATTTCGCATTTTTATCGAGGTTTGGGTCGCGCACGGCGGCGTTGAGCGCGAGGGCGGTGAGCGCTGGAAGAGCGGGTTCGCTCCAATAACCTTCGGCATTTTGCTGGGCCTTGAGCCATGCGTTGCCGCGGGCGATCGATTGGGTCACCTCCTGGCGCAGGGACTCGTAGCGGGCATTTTGGGCGTTCGCCGAAACCAGTGTGGCGGCGATCAGGAGCATGGTGGACTTCATGATGGTGCGTGGAGTTAAGGTTTCGGGTAGGGAGCGATGATGAGGGTGAGATTTGTTCCTTCGGATGGCACGCGATTTTCAAAAGCGAGCCAGACCGTGTCATCACCATTGTCTCTGCCTGGGTAATTGATCATCGCGGAGTTGGAGAGAAAAATGGCGGCGATGTCGCCAGTGGTCTCCGCTGAAAAGCGGCCGTTATCGAATTGGGATCCGCCATAAACCCAATGGCTCGAGGGCATGGCCTCAAGAGTGGTCGCGTGCTGAATCCATTCGTTGGCAGCAACTCGCTCGGTCTTGCCATCGTTGTCCCACTCGACATCGATGCGGACACGGGCTGCCGCTCGGATGTCCTCCGGCACATCAGGGAAATTGCCTGAAAGCCCGCCTGTTTCGTTGGGCAATGCGTAAAGCTCGCGGGACGCTTTGTACCGAAGGAGGGTGATGGCGAGATTGATGTCGCTGGGTGAGGCATCGGTGGTGAAGAGCGACTCGTGAATTTTTCCGTTTTCGTGAACGATGAGAAATTCGAGCAGGCCTTGGGCCATGTTGACTTTGGCGGGGATGCGGATCTCGCGGGTCTTGGGGTCGAATTCGATTTTGCCGACGCGGTAGCGGTTTTCGTCGATTTTTTCGACGCTTGGTTTTTCTGCAGATTTTTCCACTGGGGCCTCGGCGGCGATGGGAGTCTCCTCACTGGCATGAAGCATGGTGCCAATGAGCAGGGGGAAAATCAGACGCGTTAGTGGTCGAATCACGGCAAGAAGATGGATGCGGATCCTGCGATTGGAAGCGGGAATTTTTGAGTGGCAGGACCTCGACATAAAAAACCCCGACCGTTGAGGGTCGGGGTCTTGTAGAAATGGTGTCGCTTGGCGAATCAGCCCGCGCTCTTCACGAGCAGGGCGCGCTTGCCGACGCGGCCGCGGAGGTAGTGCAGCTTGGCGCGGCGGACCTTGCCTTTGCTGAGTACTTCGATCTTCGCGATGCGGGGGGTGTGGAGTGGGAACACGCGCTCGACGCCTTCGCCGTAGGAAATTTTGCGAACGGTGAATGAGGCATTCACGCTGGATCCCTTGCGGGCGATCACGAGACCTTCAAAGATCTGGATACGCTCCTTGCCGCCTTCGACGACCCGGCAGTGGACCTTCACGGTATCGCCGACGTTGAATGCGGCGACATCCTGTTTCAATTGTTCCTTCTCGATTTTGCTGATGATGTCCATGTGGTTCTCCTTGGCGGGAAATTCGTGTTTGAATGCGTGTGGGGCGGTGGGCCTTCGTGCGCGGGGGCGGATAGCTAGCGAATCCGCGAGGCAATTGCAACCGCGAAAATGGTCGAATTTCAGGCTTTGCCATAGACCGCAGCAGGATCGAAGGATTTCCCTTCCTCGATCCATTCGAGTTTGGCGGATTCAGAACTGCTGGAAACGCGAATTTTTCGGTAAAAACACGACTCGCGGCCTGTGTGGCAGGCACCGGCGCCGGCTTGATCGACCATGAGGATGAGCGCGTCCTGATCGCAATCGGTGCGGATCTCGATGATCTTCTGGGTGTGACCCGAGGTGGCGCCCTTGTGCCAGAACTCTTGGCGCGAGCGTGACCAGTAGACCGCCTCGCCGAGTTCGAGGGTGCGTCTCAACGACTCGGCATTCATGTAGGCGAGCATCAGTGGCTCGCGGGTTTGGGCGTCCATGGCCAGTGCCGGAATGAGTCCGTCGGCATCGAACTTCGGTGAAAATCCGGTGCCTTCCTCGACATCGGATTTCGAGCCGCGGGGTGCGAATGGATCGGTTGAATTCATGCGCGGCATTCTGCCCGCGTGTCGGCGGGTGTCGAGTTTGGATTCAGATGCCAAAAATTCATGAGGCACATGATCGTGGTTTTTCGCGTGACCCAAATCGGGTGGGACCACAAAGTGCGCCCGGCAACAGACCGAACTTATGGCAGACTTCAAACCCTTTGAGATCAAGATGGCGGCGGCGGGCATGGGCGATGCGGCGATTCGCGCATTTCGCCGAAATTATGATGCCTTAGTCGCCAATGAAAACGGCATGATCGATGAGGAGAGCATCGAGCCCGCGAGTGGTGTGAAGTCGCTGGATGCGATCGGTGATGCGGAGGCCGACGCGGATCTGCTGGCACAAGCGGTGGTGATCAAGCTCAACGGCGGACTTGGCACAAGCATGGGCTTGCAGGGACCCAAGAGCCTTCTTGAAGTGCGTGAAGGTACGAACTTTCTCGATCTGATGGTGCGTCAGGTTTTGTCGCTACGCGAGTCGGCAGGTGCCCCGGTGCGTTTGTTGTTGATGAACAGTTTCAGCACGAGCGAGGGGACTTTGGAGCATTTGCAAAAATATCGTACCGAGGGCATGGCTGATGCGGGTGAGGTCGAGTTGATGCAGAACCGCATTCCGAAAATCGATGCCGAGACGATGCAACCCGTCGAGTGGTCGGCGGATCCCGAGCTTGAGTGGTGTCCGCCAGGTCATGGCGATTTGTATCCGGCTCTGGTCGCGAGCGGATGGCTTGACCGACTTTTGGCCGAGGGTGTGAAGTACGCGTTTGTTTCCAACTCCGACAATCTCGGCGCGGTGATGGATCCGAAAATTTTGCGGCACTTCGCCGACAGCGGTGCACCGTTTCTCATGGAGGTCACGCGCCGCACGGCGGCCGACCGCAAGGGCGGACACCTGGCGCGGAGAAAGTCCGACGGACGCCTCTTGCTACGTGAGGTTGCGCAGTGCCCCGAGTCCGATCTCGAGGCGTTTCAGGACATCGACAAGCACCGCTATTTCAACACCAACAGTCTGTGGCTCAGGCTTGATTTGCTCAAACAACAACTTGCCGCCGACGCGGGTGTTCTGCCGCTGCCGATGATCCGCAACCTCAAGACAGTGGATCCGCGCGACAAAAAATCCACGCCGGTGATCCAACTGGAAGTCGCGATGGGCGCGGCGATCGAGTGCTTTGAGGGCGCGGCGGCCATCGAGGTCCCGAGGAGTCGCTTTGCTCCGGTCAAGACCACCGGTGATTTGCTGGCGCTGCGCTCGGATGCCTATGAAATTTTGCCCGACGGGCAGGTGCGCTTGCACGAGTCGAGGCAAGGAAAACCGCCGCTTGTCATGCTCTCCGACGAGTACAAGCTGGTCGATTCCTTGGATGGCCTTGGCGTGCCAAGTCTGCTGCGTTGTGAGTCGCTGACGATTTCAGGTCCGGTCAAATTTGCCCCGGGCGTGGTCGTGGAGGGCAAGGTTGAGGTCCGAAATGCCAGTGGGTCAGCCAAGGCGCTGGCGGCCGGGACTTACAAGGATCAGACCGTCGAATGGTGAAGCTGTTTACCGGGGGCTG
>JBMTCI010000058.1:0-6300 GCA_049430745.1 Luteolibacter sp.
ATGCGGTGACGATTGAGCCGGGCGATGAGGTGTTGATCGAGCAATGGGGTGGGGATGATGCGTTGAAGGGTCGTGTTCGCCGTGTGGAGCCTGCGGCTTTCACCAAGGTATCAGCCTTGGGAGTCGAGGAGCAGCGCGTCATTGTGCTGATCGATTTGCATTCAAGCGAAGGTCAGGCCAAGGCCTTGGGCGACCGCTTTCGCGTCGAAGTCCGCGTGGCCGTGTGGCATGGCGACGATGTGTTGGTTTCACCCGCTGGCGCGCTGTTTCGCGAGGGAAGTCAGTAGAAAACTTTTGTGATGCGCGATGGCGAGGCGCGATTGACCTCGGTCGAGGTGGGATATTCCGATGGACGCTTTTCGCAAATTCTCTCGGGTCTCGAACCCGGCGATAAGGTGCTGCTGCATCCACCCGATACGGTCACCGATGGAACCGCGGTGAGGGAGTGAGGGCCCTTTGAGCAGATTCAAGAAGGTAGCGCGGTCTGGCTCAGACCGCATTGATTGACGCGTGATGTTTTTGATCGCCCTTTTGGTGATGAGGGTCAGCATGGGGATCAATCATCACACCCATGAAATCTCGAATCGTCCTTTCGCTGCTGACTCCATTTTTGATGGCCTCGGCTTTGCTTGGTGAGGTGGCTGGTGAGGCTTTGCTCACGCTGCCGATTCGTTTTCATCTCACAGAGGGGGCGCAGATGAATCTCAAAGGTCAGGCCATGGACATGTGGGTGACACCTGAGGACATCGAGCGTCGCGTGTTGCCCGAGGTCAACCGCATTTGGCGTCAGGCAAACATTCAATTTGTCATCGAGCGCTGCGAGAGTGAGTCATTGTTGTCGCCGCTCGATCGCGACGCGTTGATTCGCAGCGTCGAGCAATCGAAACGCGGTGACACAGAGGACAGGGAAACGGGGCGCATCGCGAGCATCACGAAACTATTGGATCCGGCTCAACGCCATCCCACCGCACTCAATGTTTATCTGCTGCCTTTCATCGGATCGACCTACCAGGGCTATGCCACGCTTGGTGGCAAGCATGCGGTGATCGGTGTCTGGTCGGACAAGGCATCGAATGGCAAAAAACCTCCTGTCAAAGCTCTGCTGGTGGAGCCTGAGCCCATGAAGGTTGGCTCGCTTGCGCGCACGATCGCGCATGAGCTTGGTCACAACCTCGGCTTGAAACATCCGCCGAAAGATTTGCCCAATCCCACGCCGCGATTGATGGGCGGCAGGATTCAGGGCTACGAGTTGACTGCCGCTGAAATCAAAAAGGCGCGTGCCATTGCGCGAAAGCACGGCGCGACGAAAGGGTCCCTTGCGATCGCGCAAGAATCGCAACCGAGAAAAGTGACACAGAACACCAAGCCTGTGCTAAGCGCGGCAGAACAGGCGAAGCGAATGATCGATTGCTTTCCCGAGTTTGAGCACACCACCAACATTGTTTACAAGACGGTGTCGGGTCAGGCGCTGCAACTTGATCTGCTCACACCAAAGGGTCTGAAGAGTGAGGCTGCTCCCTTGCTCGTCTATGTCCATGGCGGTGGTTGGCGCGCCGGCAATCGTTACAATTGCATGAAGCCTGATGTCAGCGGCATCTTTCGTCGCTGTGCGGCGGCGGGCATTCTATGCGCCACCATTGAGTATCGACTGATATCGCCTCAGTCCACGGCATTTGACAGTGCCACGGATTGCTTTGACGCGCTGCGCTTTCTTGTGAAAAACGCAGGCAAGTATCGCATCGATCCCGAGCGCATCGGAACGATTGGAGGATCTGCGGGAGGCCACCTTTCGCTGGTGATCGCGCTTGGTGACCCGAAGAATTACCCTGGTGATCCTGCTCTCGCCGACTTTGATCCGAAGCAGTTGCGCTGCGAAATTGCGCATTATCCGGCAACGGATTTTACCGATGTCAGTCTTGCTCGACCCTTCATCGGTCCGTCGCACGAAGTGCTGATGTTTGGCGGTCCTGCGGAGCAAAAAGCTGACATCATCCGACTGCTCAGTCCGGTGCATTTGATCAAAAAAGAATCCACGCCTGTTTACTGTTTTCACGGCGACAAGGACCCCACGCTGCCCGTTGAAAATTCCCGTCGTCTTTTTGCTGCGGGCAAGAAGGTTGGTGCCGACATTCAGTACACCGAAGTTGCGGGGGGAGTGCATGGATTTGACGATTCGGGAGTGCCCAAACTCGATGAGATCGTAGCCAAGGCATCCGACTTCGTGATTGAGAGATTGTCGAGGTGAGTGGCGATTGAAGAGATGGTGGATGCATGCCTTGCCACGGATAAGAATGCGGCCTCATCGAGACCGCGCTACCTGATGAGCACTCGTTTCTCACTTCAACTGTGTTTGGGATGGTCATGATGCACCGAATGGTTAATCTCATTTCATGATCGGCATGGTACTTGGATCGGGCTTGGGGCCTTTGGCGGATGAGGTCGAGGTCATCGAGGAAATTTCATTTTCTGAGGTGGGTCTGGCTGAGTCGTCGGTACCGGGTCACTCGGGAAAATTTTTGCACGGCCATCTGGCGGGTGCCGAGGTGATGGTGATGAAGGGTCGGGTGCATTTGTATGAAGGTCACTCGGCGCAAGCGGTGACAGCGGGCGTGCGATGGATGGCCGAGAAAGGCATCGATGGCTTGGTTCTGACCAATGCCGCGGGGACCTTGAATGAGAATTTTGCGCCAGGCGGATGGATGATGCTGAGCGATCATTTGAATCTCACTGGCACATCGCCGCTGGTGGGCCCGGAATTCATCGACATGTCGGTCGCCTACGATGCTGAATGGCGAGCAAAGTTTCGCAAGGCGGCTAGTGAACTAGTAATCAATTTGCACGAGGGCGTGTATGCCGGTTTGCGTGGTCCGCAATTTGAAACACCTGCGGAGATCCGCATGCTGCGAACGATGGGTGCTGATGCGGTGGGCATGAGCACCGTGCTTGAAACGATTCAGGCGCGGGCTTTGGGTTTGCCCGTCGTTGCGTTTTCGTGCCTCACGAACTGGGCGGCTGGCATTTCCAAAACGCCGCTCAACCACGAGGAGGTCTTGGAAACCGGCAAGCTAGCGGCGGGCGCGATGACCGATTTGCTCAAGCGAGTGCTTGCGGCCTAGACGCATTGCGGGCACACGCCGAAAAACTCGAGCTCGTGATAGAGGTTGCGGAATCCGGTTTTTTCGCGGATTTCGTCTTCGAGTTCGTGGACCGGGCAGGGGGCTTTGACCGGTTCGATCGTGCCGCAGGAGGTGCAGATCAGATAGTCGCTGTGTTTGCCGGGGATTTGTATCGCGAAATAGGCGGAGCGTTCGTGAAATCCGAGACGGCGGACAATGCCATGACCAGTGAGGCGTTGGAGCAAGCGAAACACCGTGGCTTTGTCGCACTGGGAGCTCATGCGCGGCGAGGTCGCCAACTCCGCAAGCGTCATCGGACGACTGCTCTCTACCAAGGTGCTGATCAATTGCTCGAGTGCCTTGGTGCGTCGCAATCCGACCTCGCGGCAATCGTCGATGATGTTCTGAATGGTGTTGATCATTTTCTGATTCTCAAGGTGTCACGGATTGTTCGGCCTGCGAATGGGAATGTGTGGAAAATTTTATCAAAACAACTCGCGTTGCGGTGCGTCGGGATTGATCGCTGGCGGTGCGGGCATGCCGAGTTTTTCGTAGGCCGCCGGCATCGCCATGCGTCCGCGCGGGGTGCGCGTGAGGTAACCTTGCATGATGAGGAAGGGCTCGTGCACTTCTTCGATCGTTGCAGCGTCTTCGCCGACCGCGACCGCGAGTGAGTTCAGACCCACAGGTCCGCCAGCGAATTTGTGAATCATCACTTCGAGCAGGCGCTTGTCCATTTCATCGAGCCCTTGCGAATCGATTTCGATCATCGCCAGCGCGGCATCGGCGCTTTCGCCGGTGATGGTGCCTTGGCCTCGGACCTGGGCGTAGTCGCGCACCCAGCGCAGCAGGGCATTGGCCACGCGCGGAGTACCACGCGAGCGCGAGGCGATTTCGAGCGCACCGGCGGATTCGATTGGCACATCGAGCAAGCCTGCCGAGCGTTGGATGATTTGCGCCAACTCATCGTGCGTGTAATAATCCAGGCGATTTACCAGTCCGAAGCGCGAACGCAGTGGCGCGGTGAGCATGCCCGAGCGAGTGGTGGCGCCGACGAGTGTGAAGCGCGGGAGGTTGATCTGGATCGATCGCGCGGATGGGCCTGAATCGATGATGATGTCCAAGCGGTAATCCTCCATTGCCGGATAGAGGTATTCCTCGATCGCCGGATGCAGGCGGTGGATTTCATCGATGAAAAGCACATCGCCTTTTTGGATGTTGGTGAGCACGCCTGCGAGGTCGCCGGCTTTTTCGATTTGCGGACCCGAGGTGGTATGGAGCTGGGTGCCGGCGGCTTTGGCGATGAGATTGGCGAGTGTGGTTTTGCCAAGTCCAGGCGGGCCCGAGAGCAGCACATGATCGAGCACATCGCCGCGTTGTTTTGCGGCTTCTAGCATCAGCAAGAGGCGGTCCTTGACCTTTTCCTGACCCGTGAACTCCGAAAATGCCGGCGGTCGCAGCGAGACATCAAAGTTCGTCGCGGGCGCTGAGGTGGCCTGATGGTAAAAATTTTCCGGCATGGCGGGGATGGGGCAATTCAACCGCATGGGATGCGGCGAGTGAAGCCCGGAGTTCGGATTGTTTGGCGGTGTGGAAAAATGGTCGAAATGCACTCGATGAATTGAAAAATTTTGCCCTGAAACCTTTTCCATCTTCCGCTTGCCAGCCTGTGCCCGTCACCTAACTTGGGGGCGCACACACATGAAAATCTGGCTCGACGGCAATTTGGTGGATGAATCACAGGCAAAGATTTCGGTCTTTGATCACGGCTTGCTCTATGGCGACGGCGTGTTCGAGGGCATTCGTTTTTACAAGGGCCGCGTGTTCCGTCTCGAAGAGCACATTCGTCGCTTGTTTGATTCCGCACGCGCGATCGTGATCAACATGCCGTGGACGCAGGAAGAGGTGTGCAAGTTCACTTGTGAAACGGTTGCGGCCAATGGCTTGACCGATGGTTACATCCGCCTCGTCGTCACGCGCGGAGCAGGGGAGTTGGGTCTCAATCCCTACCTTTGCGAAAGGCCGTCGATGTTCATCATCGCGTCGACCATCAAACTTTACCCCGACGAGTATTATCAAAACGGTCTTTCCATCATCACCTGCGCGACGCGTCGTCCGGCTCCGGGCGCGCTCATGCCGCAGGTCAAGTCGCTCAACTACCTCAACAACATCATGGCCAAGGTCGAGGCGATCCAAGCCAACGCATTGGAAGCGATCATGCTCAACGAGCAGGGTTATGTTGCTGAGTGCACCGGCGACAATCTCTTCCTCGTCAAGAACGGCAAACTTTACACGCCATTGATCAGCGATGGCGCGCTTGATGGCATCACGCGCGCGGTCATCATCGAGATCGCCGAGAAACTTGGCATGCCGGTGATCGAGCGTTCGATCACGCGCTACGATGTCTTCACTGCCGACGAGTGCTTCCTTACTGGCACCGCGGCCGAGGTGATCCCGGTTGTCGCGCTCGATCGCCGAACGATCGGCACGGGCAAGCCAGGCGAATGGACCAAGCGTTTCCTTGCGGGATTCCAAGAACTGGCAACCACGACCGGCACACCGATTTCCTGAAGTGAAAAATTTTCCCTTTCATGCAACGCATCGCACTTCGAGAATGTTCTGATGAAATGTGATTTCTGTGACAGCAAGGCATCCGTCTTTCTGACCCAGCTGGTGGAGGGTCAGATGAAGAAGGTGTGCCTTTGCAACGCCTGCGCCAAGGAGCGCGGGGTCACGGATCCGACGGGATTTTCTTTGGCCGACCTGCTCATGGGCGGCCCTGTGGGCGAGGGCAAGGCGATCGCAGTTGGCGCGCCTGTTCCGATGCCGCATGGTCAAGGGACCTGTCCTGCTTGTGGATTCACGCTGGAAGATTTGCGCCGCGTCCGCCGTCTCGGCTGCAGCGAATGCTACACGACATTTCGCGATGAACTTTCGCCGATGATTCGCGGCATGCACAAGGGGACGAGCCACCATGGCAAAGTGCCAGCGGGACTCATGGAGCGTCAGGTTCTGCGTCAGCGTCTCGAGGAACTTCAGGCAAAGTTGGACAAGGCTGTGGCAGCGGAAAGTTACGAAGAAGCTGCCGGCATCCGTGATGAGATCCGTCAACTCAACGAAAGTTTGGTATCATGATGCGATTTTCGACATTGGTGAAGCATCCGGCCGACTGGATGACTGGTGG
>JBMTCI010000059.1:0-6235 GCA_049430745.1 Luteolibacter sp.
TTTCCTTCACCTCTTTTTTCGGAGCCACGAGCGTGGTTTTTTGATTCTTGTGACCGATCAACACCGCAAGGGTGAGGCTCAGCAGGAAAAACAACGAACCGAGATAGACCGTGCCACGCTGAAGAACATTGGTCGTGCGCGCACCAAAAACCTGATCCGTCACGCCGCCACCAAAGGCCGCACCCAAACCTTCCTGTTTCGGACGCTGCATCAAAATGAGCAGGGTCATCAGAAGGCTAACAATCACGAAAATCACCAGCAAGAGGTTGATGCTGATGGAGAGCCAATCGATTGCGGCAAGAGTCATGGGGCGGGAATATGGGGGGCTCGCTGGGGCTTGTAAAGCGGCGAGTTGATGCGAAATCGGGCCAAATTCCCCCCGCAAAGAGGCATGCATCCATGTTTCCTGGCGCATGAACTCAGTACCCTACGGCAAAATGGATGGCAATTTCCAAGGAATTGGCGTTGAGTGTTGGACCTCATGAAAATGAATCCATCCACCACGATGTCGCTTCGATTGTTGACCCCACTGGCCGCCACGATGCTGCCAGTCCATGCCGAGCCGTCGCTCACGATCTACAATCAGGGGTTTGCTGTCATTCGCGACTCGGTGCCGCTCGAACTCAAGGCGGGGATCAACGAGGCCCGCTTCTCGGGCATGACCGCTCAAGCGGAAACCGACTCAGTCATTCTGCGCGACCCCGCAGGCAAAGCGAAATTTCAAATCCTCGAGCAGGCCTATCGCAACGATCCCGTGTCATCCGGACTCATGCTCCAACTCAACGAGGGCAAAACGATCGGCTTCGAAATCCGTGAACCCAACAAACCAAATCGCACCGTGAATGGAAAAATCGTGCGCAGCGGCCATAGCGCGGGTGGAGAAACCAATCAGCCGATCATCGAGGTGGCTGGAAACCTGCGCTTTTCACTGCCCGGCGAACCGCTCTTCCCCGCGCTGGGTGATGACACGATTCTCAACCCGACCCTCACTTGGACGATCAACGCCGCCGAGGCCGCCAAGTTCGGAGCCGAGATCGCCTATGTCACCGGCGGCATGAGTTGGCAGGCGGATTACAACATCGTCGCGCCGGAGAAGAGTGATCTCATCGACATTGTTGGTTGGGTGACATTCAAAAATCACAGCGGTACCGGTTTCAAGCAGGCAAAGGTCAAGCTCATGGCGGGCGATGTGAACAAGCTGCAGGAGGAACCGCGAATACAGCGCATGAAGGCGATGACTATGGCGACCGATCCATTTGCGGATGGTGTCACCGAAAAATCATTCGATGAATTTCACCTCTACACGATCGCGCGTCCAGTCACGCTGCGCGATCAGGAAACCAAACAGGTCGAATTCATCCGCGGCAGCGGTGTGAAGGCACCGAAAATTTTCGTGTATGACGGCGCGACGATGAATTACGGCTCGTGGAATTTTTATCGCGGAGCCGGCGAGTACGGTGTGCCGAGCAACAAAAAAGTCTGGGTGCTGCGCGAATTCAAAAACAGCAAGGAAAACAATCTTGGCATGCCGCTGCCCAAAGGCCGCCTGCGCTTTTACACGCAGGATGACGACGGCTCACTTCAGTTCACAGGCGAGAATCAAATCGACCACACCCCCAAAGACGAAACCATCCGCGTCTATGTCGGCAATTCCTTCGACCTCGTTGGTGAGCGCCGCCGCACGAATTTTAAAACCGACAATGCCAACAAATGGCTCGATGAAACTTTTGAGATCAAGGTCCGCAACCGCAAGAAAGAGCCAGTCGAGATTCGTGTCGTCGAGCACCTCACCCGCTTTGACAACTGGGAGATCAAGGAAAAGTCAGCCGACTTCCGCAAACTTGATAGCCACACCATCGAGTTTCCCGTCACGCTCAAGCCAGATGAGGAAAAGGTCGTGACTTACCGGGTGCATTACACTTGGTGAGCCCGCGACGCAGTGCGCCGCGGACCCCTCGAGCAATCAAGCGCATCACAAATCCTCGGGCTTGATGTCGAGCGATGCGTAGTCGCCGTCCTTGCGGCGATAAACGATCGATAGGCAACCACGTCGCGCGCTCTTGTAGAGAACAAAGGGGCGATCTGAGAGCTCGAGCTGCATGATCGCATCCTCCTTGAACATCGTGCGAATGCCGTAATGGTCGGGGTGCACGATGTAAGGCACGGGATCAAATTTCGACTCCTCTGGATGGTCCAGCGCCTCTTCATTAAAGAATCGCTCCTCCAAGTGACGAATCGATTCGTTGCGATGCGGTCGATTCTTCTTCAACAAGCGCGTCTTATGTTTGCGCATGCGGCGGGCGATTTTTTCAATCGTTTCATCAATGGCCGCATACATATCCTTACTCTCGGTATGCGCCTCGATCGTGATGTGGTTGGCGCAGAAAAGAATGATTTCCGCCGTGTGCTGGTTCTGACGGTTTTTATGAGCATCAAGGATCGCCTTGGCTTCAATGATGCGTGGGTAATCGAGATGCAGCCCCTCGATTCTTTTTCGGGCGTGATCGCGCAGCGCGTCGGTCACTTCATCGTGTCTCACAGTCACGGTAATGGGCAGATTCACATTGGCAGTTTGCATGTCATTTTTCCTTTCAATCTTTAATAACAGGGAAACGAAACGAAGCTCGTATTCCACTTTTCACAATACACGCGGGTTGTAAAAAATTCCAACCGCAAATCGCGATTTTTGATCCGCAGCGTGTTTTTTCCGGTCACCGACCGCGCCGGCTCACTCTGGGCGCGTGAGTTCCTCGAAAGTCGGCACTTTGCCGCTCGGATTTCCCCCCGTTTCAGTGCGGCCCACAGCATCAAACTGAGCCTCAAAGTCATCGGCCGGCAACGCAGCCGTCCCGCTCACCTTCAAAGTCATCCAGCGGAAATTCCCTTTCGGTGGACCAAACATCTGATCGATGCGCCGACTTCCCGAGGCTTTGATCACCGTTGGCGCGATCCCAATCTCTAACACACCATCGTACGCGCGCTCGCGCCCATAACGAATGCGCCCACGCAAAGCCATGCGATCCCTGCTCAGCAAATTCAAATCAGTGATCGCCACCGCAGCACCATCACGCCTCAAAGTGCCAATGACATCACTGGTAAAGACCGGATGTTGATACCAATCATCGTTAAGAATGTTGGCCAGCAATTTGAGAAAAGGAAGACCATGCATAGCCAGTGAGGCATTCGGCGCGCAACGGAATGACAACAACATCGATGCCGACTGATCCTCACCCACTCCGAGCAACAACTCGCTGGGTGCCAAAGGATCGGATTCAATCGTGCCTGACAAAATTTTTCCCAACTCCGTGCCTGACAGTTCTTCCAGCGGAAACTGCGTCGCGACGACTGACAACTTGGGCGTTTGATTGACCGCCCGGGAATCGTACTTCCCAGAGAATTGCATCATGCCCCGCGAGCCGTTGGGGTCATTGACACGCAATCCCAGCACCTCCACCATTCCATCGGTGAACTCCACTTGCCCACGATCCAAGGGCAACTTCGGCCAACCCTTGAAAGCCAGATCACCGTGATTCACCAGCAACCTCGGCACTGATCGACCCGTGCCAGGAAAATGTTTCGAGCGAGCACCCATGTCATTTTGCTCGGCAAGCAAATCCTGAAGAGACTTTTTATCTCCGGAATTTGAATCACTTTCAATATCCGTGGAGGTAGTCTCGCCAACGGATCGCGGCATGAACGACAACTCGGTATTCTGCAGCTGAAAAATTGGCGACTTGGGGTCACCATAAATCACCTGCCCTTGATTGGCAGCGAGTCGCGAAAAATGAATCGACTCAACGGACGGATCCTTGGCTATGGATTTTGACGACGCTTGTGGATCTGGTTTCCCTATCCACACCACCGCCTGCTGGGCCACCACCTCATCACCCTTCATGGGCCCACCCAAGTAACTCCGCGCGGCCACCTTTGCATCCAATCCCCTAGCGAGAATTTTTTTGATCGACTCCGACTCCGGCCATTTGAGTTCGAGAAGTTCCGCCTTCGCGCTTTTCGGATTCATTCGAAACTGTTCAAGCTTCACATAGGCTCCCGTTGCCGACTGGATCTTTGCATTTAGACTTTCGCGGAAAAAACCACTGTTGGCGTAAATCAACACAGTTCCCGAGAACAGGGCAAAGACCAACACCAGAATCAAAGCGGCAGAAATCTGAATCACATGCATTCGCCGCTTTTTTAGCCGCTCCTCGTGGTGCGGTTGATGACTCCGACGCTTGCGTTTGCGTATCCGAATCGCCTGAGTTCCATCGGCTCTGGTCACCAGTTCACCATCGTCTGGCCCGAGATCAGCGCCGTGACTCTTCTTCAACCGCTCCATGATCTCGTCGAAGGAGTATTGATCTGGACCCTGATCTCCGTGGTTGGACATTGGATGCGATAAAATGAAAAATCAACGGTCGCGATAACCGCGCCCTGTCGGATCGATTAACTCAATGTTGACCAAGAAAATCACAGCGGTGGAAACCGATTTGCGGGTCCTAGAAGAGAACATCCTTCCCACCACCGGAATATCTCCCAAGACCGGTACCTTGTCGTCCACGCTCTTAACGCTCTCAGTCATCAAACCACCAATCGCGATCGTCGCCCCATCTGCCACCGTCAACTGGGTCGCCAATCTCTGCACGCTGAAAATTGGCATCAGGATCGCGTTCTTGGTGATCTCTGCCGGCTGGGCGCCGAGCAAGCTCTGCTGCACGGACTGACGAATCGGGCTGCCAAAGTTCACAAATCCATCAAATTCGACAAACGATGGATTCAGCGTCACATCCACAAATCGCTTGTTGGCATCCGCGACCGGCAGCACTTCGAGCGTAATTCCCACCTCGCGGCTTTTGAATGACGATGGCGTGGCCGGGGTCACTGGTGAGTTGCTTCCGCCTCCGTCCGTGTCTTGTGGCACTTCCGGTGGTTCGTACTCGGAAGGGTACATGAACTCGCGAATGATCGCGATGTTTGAAGCCTGACCACTCCGCGTCACGACCGACGGACGAGCCATGATGTCGACGCCTTTTTTCTGATCGAGCCCGCGCATGATGCTCTTGAATTGAGCGTCGCCAAAAACTCCCGTCACGGAAAGCACGCCAGGCGCGACATTCACGACTTGCGCGGAAGTGTTCCCGCTGGCGAGCAGGTCATCGATACTGCTGTTGCCCACCGCCCCATCACCGCTGCGCAAACTCGCAGTCATGATGCCCTGCGGATCACCGATGTCTTCGCCCGTGAAATCAGCGGCCGTGCGCGCCGTGCCATTTCCAAGCGTGCCCCCACCTGCGGCGATCCCACTGTTGTCGATGTTGCCCGCGCCACTCAGCAACCAATCAAATCCCAACTCCTCAAGGTTGGTCTGCTGGGTGCGAATCATCGTCACTTTCACCGCCACCGCGACCGGCTCGCTTTGCGACATGGCATCAATGATCTGCGCGATGGTTTCTTGATTCGCCTCGGTGTTGACGATTCTCAAAATGTTGGTTGCCGGGCTGTAGTGCGCGCTCGCTCCTTCAGGAAACGTCACACCTTGCTTGGCGAGCGCTTCCTGGGCACTCAGACGCGAAGTCAGCAGACCGCTTTGCGCTGGCGCTTCACCGAAGGGATCGGCCGCGGCTGTTTCACTTCCCGTTACATTGTTGAGCCCCGTCAAAAAATCCGGCGGCACCCGATAGCTACGGAGAACAAGATCGTCCGAAGAAAATCCCGCAGGCGTGATGATTACCGAAAATTCATCGGTCTTGTATGCCGTCTGCGTCATCTCCGTGAGGTAACGCAAGGCCTTGGACAAAGGCACTTGCGAAAGGCGCAGATCAAAGCGCAAGGAACGGATCCGCTTGGATGCTTCGGAATCGGGAGCGCCAAGATTGACCGTGAAATTGACACCCCTGCGCGCTGGATCGAGCTCGACCTTGTCGTTTTCGGTGGCCTTGAGCCGTAGGAAATCGAGTGCTTCGTCGAGCGACGATTGCTCTAGCGCGATGCTCGGAATGATGATCTGATCGAGCTTCGACTTGAGGTTTGTTTTCTCCGTCCCGATCAATGTCGCGCCACCATCGCTTAGCAAGAGCGCGTCCTCCGCTGGGGGCGCAGGTTTTTCCCATTCGGCATCGATCTGACTCAGCATTTCCGCGCGCGTTTGATCGTAGGTGGCCTGGCCATGATCACCCTTGGCCGCCGCCACTCTCTCCATGCCGCGTCGCGCTGCGCTGTTGGTCGGATCAATCCTCAG
>JBMTCI010000060.1:0-6232 GCA_049430745.1 Luteolibacter sp.
CCTGAACCAAGCTCGTTGGTCCTGACGATGCTGGCAAGCGGAGTGATGATAATGCGTCGTAAGAGGTGAGTCTTCCCTTTGAACCTCTATCCCTTTGACCTTTGGTAGATAGCGGCGGTTGATGACCGCCGCTATTTTTTTCAGCAAATTGCCACGCCCTTGGACAAAACCCCATCATGAACTTTGGTGCTTCCTGCGCCAGTAGTGTCTCGCTCCACCAGCTCCACCTTTTCGAAAATTCATCAAAGAAGTGCAGCTTTGGTGATTTTTCTTTATCAGCGAAATCAGTGAAATCTGTGGTCAGATCCGCTTTGCGTGCATTTCAACTTTGGAACTCGGGATGAAATTTCCATTTTGCTCCGCTGCTGGATTGAGAGATGATGTGCATCAATAACCACAGACCCATCGCCACCATGACCTATATCTTTCGGATCCTTGCCTATGCGATCATTGCCATCGCGCTCAATGCCTGTGGCCCGCCCGAGCCAGTGCCCGCGCCGTATTTTATTCCCAATCCTCCTTATCCGCCGCAGACGGTCGACATCGCGCCCGGCGCTTTTCACAACTCCCCTGTGCAGGAAAATCAAAGCGCTCCAGCCAACTCATCATATCGTGCGGGCGAATACCCATGGGCTCGGCTCACCGGCAAACCGAATCAAGTGATCAGCCCCTACGAGCCCTATCACACCATCGATGTCAGCGGCTTCAGCACCGGTCAGCTCGCGCGCGATCCATCGAACAAGAAAATCTTCCGCGTGCCGTGAGGGAAGATGCGGTCTCATCGAGACCGCGCCACCTTGGAGGTCAATGTTTCTCACTCGCCGAGGCAAATGCCAATCGCGCGAGCGGCTTGGACGAGTTCGCCATCGGGTTCGACAAGGCGGAGTTGATGAACGGCTTCCTCGATCGGCACCGAGTCGACGTGGTAGGATTGATAACTCACCATGCGACCGAATTGTCCTTGCTCGGCGAGCTTCACGGCCATGACGCCGAAGCGAACGCCGAGGATGCGGTCGAGTGAAGTGGGGGCGCCGCCGCGTTGGAGGTGACCGAGCGTGCAGGCGCGGGTTTCCTTGCCGGTGAGTTGCTGCAAACTTTTGGCGACTTGTTCGCCGATGCCACCGAGGCGGACTTCTCCGCCGCTGTTTGCATCGAGTGTGACGAGTCCCGCTCCGTTGGGCATGCTCGCGCCTTCGGCCACGACGACGAGCGTGCTGTGCTGACCTTGCGCGTCGCGTTGTTTGATGAATTGGGCGATGTGATCAAGGTTGAAGGGAATCTCTGGCAAGAGAATGACGTTTGCGCCGCCGGCAATGCCGCCCCAAAGCGCGATCCATCCGGCGTGACGCCCCATGACCTCCAGCACCATGATGCGCTTGTGGCTGGCGGCGGTCGTGTGCAGTCGGTCGAGGCTGTCGACGACGGTTTCCACCGCGCTGTTGAAACCGAAAGTCATGGCAGTGGCACCGAGATCATTGTCGATGGTTTTGGGCACGCCGACGATGGGCCAGCCTTCGCGGTAAAGTTGCAGTCCGGTGGTGAGCGAGCCATCGCCGCCGACGACCACCAGCGCGGTGATGCCGAGTTGGTCCATGGTGCGTTTGGCTTTGGCAACGATTTCCGCAGGCACTTCGGCGATGTCGCCCTTGCCGACCTTGGCGGCAAAGTGTCCTTTGTTGGAACTTCCCAAAATGGTTCCGCCGAGTTTGAGGATGTCGATGGTGTTGGCGGGCTTCAGCACGCAGTAGTCACCCGGCGGCAGCAGACCTTCAAAGCCGTCGCGAAATCCGATGACCTCCCAGCCGAGCTCGTCGGCCGCGCCGACGACACCGTGAATCACCGCATTGAGTCCTGGGCAGTCACCGCCGCTGTTGAGAATTCCGATTTTCATGATCTTTGATTTTCTGTGAATTCGGAACCCATCGTTGGTTTGGAGCGGTGAGCCCTCAGCATCAGCTGGGATCCGGCACGCTGATGATTTCTCTTTGTTTGTCGTTCACCGGCGATCCTGCGGAAAGCCATGGATCGTAGACCGCCCATCCTTGGTTGATCAACGAGCGGGCGCGCGAGAAGCGATTTGGGTTGTTCAGCACGACGACAATGAGTCGGCGCGGAGTGACTCCCTTTGAGCCGTCCGCTTTGGTCCGAATCACTGGATCGCGTTCCATGCATACCGATACGCATGGCCCGGCAGCAGATGTCGTGCCTGTTTTCACGCCAAGTATGCCGGTCTCGCCCGCAAGCTCGTTGGAATTGCGGATGGTGTAGTTTCTTTCGCCTGCTGCGCCGTAGACCGTGATTTGTCGTTCCTTTTGGCGCGCGATGAAAGTGAAGGGATTGAGCCGCATCGCGTAAACCGAGAGTCGTGCGACATCGGCAGCGGTCGAGTAGGCTTTGGCACCTGGGCGCTCGAGACCGTGGGGATTGGCAAAGCGCGTTTGTTTCATGCCCAACGACTTTGCGAGTCGGTTCATTTCGCCGACAAACTCGCCGACCGGATCGCTACCTTTGCCGCGGCGCGCAATCAACTCGCGTCCCACATGGTCGGCCAAGGCGAGCGCGGCGAGGTTGTCGGATCCAAGCAAGGCCGCGTAAAGGGCATCGCGCACGGTCATTTGATCTCCGGGTTGGAGGTTCATCGGGTTGGGTCCACCCACGAGCGTGGCCGTCTGCGGAACACCAATGCGCGCTTTGGAAATGTCCGTTTCGGTGGCGGTAGCCCAATCGACTGTGACCGCGCCGGTGGCGATTTTCGTGAGGCTGGCGATCGGTCGTTTGGCTGCGGCGTTCGAGGCGACGAGCACCTTGCCGGAATGGGCTTCCATCACCATCACACTTTCCTGCATCAGCCCCTCATCCTGCGCGCGAACCTGCATCCACGTCGCAATGAACGCGACCGCAACGAATGAACATTTCAAGTGAAACATACGCGCGCAGGCTAGCCGATGCGTAAGCCAACTCAATCCCAAACAAAAGACAATCGGCGCAAGCGTATCGTTTTTCTTGAGGACCTATTTCCCTGCGGGCGCAGCGGCCTCGCGGCTGATGTATCGGCTCAACACGGTCTCCACCCAGGAGCGTCCCGTGTCGTTCTTGAAGCGTAGCGCCATGCCAAAGCAAAACGCAACGAGCGCCAGAACGATCAGAAACAATCCACCGCCGCCGCTCGAACTTTGAATCACGACTGGAGCGGGCCTCGCTGCGGGAGGGGCTTTTGGTGCGCTGAAGGACGGTTGCGGGGTTGGTAGAACGTTTTTTTCAACGGGCTCCGGTTTCATCTGCACGGAGCTTTGCATGTCGAGCACCGCGCGCTCCTCGGGGCTCAATTCGAAACCAAACACCACCTCACCCAGCTCAAGCTTCATGCCATCGCGCAATGCGACATGACTGACCAGCTTGCCGTCGAGTTTGATGCCGTTGGTCGAACCGAGATCGCGCAGCTCGTAGCCGTCGCGGGTGCGGGCCATCTCGGCATGTCGCGAGGAAACAGAGGAGGAATCGACCTGGATGTCATTTTCATCCAAGCGCCCGATGGTCACCAACTTGTGATCAAGCTGAAAGCGGTAAGGCTGCGGAGATCCTCCCGGCACGGTGATGGTGACTCTGGGCATGTTCGCGATACGATGGTTGTGCGGGTAACATGAGGGAAAAAATCCGGAATGGATACACCAAAATTTGCACGAGCGCAGAATGCGCAGCGTGCCAAAAACAAGGGCCGCGGCGGAAAAATCCACCGCGGCCGAACACCGATCAACCAAAACACATGAAACAAATCCGTCAGGTGCCCGCCAAGCCGTGTGCGAGCGGCTTTGGCGCGGGCTTTTCCTTCTTGCGCAGTGCGCGGCGCATCTTGGTGAGCGCCGAATTTTGAAGTTGGCGGATGCGCTCGCGGGTGACGCCGAACTCGCGTCCGACCTCTTCCAGCGTGAGCGCCCTACGGCCGCTGAGACCGAAGCGTTCGTCGATGATCTTGCGTTCGCGCTCGTCGAGCACCGAGAGCAGTCCGTCGATCTCGCCGTGCAAATTCTTGTCGGCGAGCATGTCGAGCGGGTTGACCGCGCGATCGTCGCTGATGACCTCGCTGTATTCCGTGGCCTCACCTTCGTTGATGGGGGCGTCGAGTGAGGTCGGGCGGTGCGAGGCCTGACGCAGCATCGCGAGCTTGCGGCGCGGCACGCCGATTTCATCGGCCAATTCCTCGTCGGTGGGCTCGCGGCCGAGCGCCTCGGTCAGAATCGCGGCGATGCGGCGCATCTTGGCGATCTTGTCGACCATGTGGACGGGCAGGCGGATGGTCTTCGACTGGTTGGCCAGCGCGCGCTTGATCGATTGTTTGATCCACCACGCGGCGTAGGTTGAGAGTTTGCCACCTTTTTCCGGGTCGAAGCGTTCGACAGCCTTCATGAGGCCGATGTTGCCCTCCGAGATCAGGTCGGTGACCGGCATGCCGTAGTTGGCGTAGTCCTGGGCGATTTTGACGACCAGGCGGAGATTGGCCCGGATCATGTGCGCTCGGGCTTCCGGATCCCCTTGTTTGATGCGCTCTGCGAGCTCCACCTCTTCCTCGGCCGTGAGCAACGGCGTTTTGGAAATCTCACGGAGATAGAGTTTCAAACTGCCTTCTGATTCGTATGCCATATGCGTGTGGGGTTATTTGTTAAACGAAGCCAAGGGACTTTTTATTCCCTTAAATTGCATCTAAATACATTGAATAGTATTTGTAAATACAATTTTGAGGAATTTCTGGGGTCCAAAGACCTGTTATTTATCATTTTAGCAGTCCCCGTGCCTTTGGATTTCATTTCGCAAATCATTGATAATGAGTTTGTTAGATTTTTCATTTCATCATCAACCCGGCAAGGCATGGGCATGCTGTCCACCAATTGAGACAAATTGACGCAGGAAACGTTGAATCTTTCCCAAAAGAACCCGCAAATTGGGTCATTTTTAGGGCCCTTGAAGGTCGTTTTTGAGCCGGATCGGGTTCGACAATTGGGCGGTCGCGTGAGCAGGCTCACGGCCGTGACCGATGCCATTTACCCCTTCTTGCGGACTTTGATTTTCCAGCTCGATGCCGAGGTCGCGCATCACCTTGGCATGGCATCGCTGAGATTGGCCGAGCGCAGTGGATTGCTGCGTTTGGTGTTTCCCGAAGATGAACTCGTATCGCCTGTCGAAGTGATGGGTTTGAAATTTCCCAACCGCATCGGTCTCGCGGCAGGCCTCGACAAGGAAGGCAACACGATCGACGCGCTGGGTCGCATGGGATTTGGTTTTGTCGAAATCGGCACCATCACGCCGCGTCCGCAAGCGGGCAATCCGAAGCCGCGTTTGTTTCGTCTCGTTCCGCACGAAGCGATCATCAATCGCATGGGCTTCAACAATCCGGGCATCGATGCCGGCGTTGAAAATGTGCGGCGCAGTAAAAATTTCAACGGCGTCATTGGTTTCAACATCGGAAAGAACAAAGACACGCCGAATGAAAACGCGGCGGACGATTACCTCGCCTGTTTGCGCAAGGCCTATGCGGTGGCTGATTACATCGCGGTCAATCTTTCCTCGCCCAACACGCCGGGTCTGCGCGATTTGCAAGGTGCCGAGGCCAGCGCACGATTGCTCGAAACGCTGAAAAACGAGCAGCAAAAACTCAGCGCCGAACATGGCAAACGCGTGCCCTTGCTTTTCAAGGTCGCGCCCGATCTCGACGAAGCGCACATCCGCGATCTTTCTCGCGTGTTTCTTGACGGGGGTCTTGATGGATTGATCGCTACCAACACGACGCTCGATCGCGATGCCGTGAGAGCTCATCGTTTTGCCAACGAAGCGGGCGGGCTTTCGGGAAAACCGGTGCGAGACAAGAGCACCGAAGTGCTGCGACAATTTTCAAGTCATCTGGGCGGACGCATTCCGATCATCGGTGTCGGTGGCATTTCCTCACTCGAAGATGCCCGCGAAAAAATCGCGGCCGGCGCTTCGCTCGTGCAGATCTACACCTCGCTGATCTATCAAGGCCCAGGCCTCGTGAAAAAAATTGCACGCGACCTGTGAGTGGCGCGATGAACGATCACTTTTGCGCGGCAAGTGTTTTCCAATCGTCGTCGCTGACGCAGCAGGGATCCGCCGCGACCCAGTGGCCCGCAGTGATTTCGCGCAGCGGCAATTCCATGCCAATGGTTTCCTCGTATCGCGGATGCTGAATGCGATGACCAAAGGCGCTGCCAAGTGGTGGATC
>JBMTCI010000061.1:0-6226 GCA_049430745.1 Luteolibacter sp.
TCGCGTTGACTTCAGAATGTCCGGATCACTTCTTGAGCACGCGGTCGGCGTGGGCGAGGTACTGCGCCCAGTCGTAGGGGCTGATGGCGTGCTTGCCGGTGCGGATGTGGTAGGCGAGTCCGTCGCCGATCAGCGGCTGGTTCACCGACGGCATGTTGGCTGCGGCGAGGCCTTTCTTGCCAAAGAGGGCGTAGACCGGCTCGGCATGCAACGTGGCGAGGAATTCGCCGCGAGGGTCCGCCCATCTGTCGTCCTCGGCGCTTGCCACATGCACCGGCCGAGGCGCACACAGCGCGATCAATTCGTGCTGATCCACTGGCAAGGCCGACTCGCGTCCGTTGTAGGCGCGAAAGTTGCGGGCGAACCAGTGCGGAAACGAGGTGTTGATGCGTTCGACGTTTTCGCCGTAGACGCGCATGCTTAGGGCCGCGCCGCCGCAGCCCGAGTCGTTGGAGATTACCATGGCAAAGCGTTCATCCTGGGCGCCGGCCCAGAGCGCGGTTTTGCCGAGTCGTGAATGGCCGTGGACGGCAACGCGCCGACCGTCGATTTCGGGATCGCTCTGGAGATAGTCGAGCGCGCGGCTCAGGCCCCAGGCCCAGATGCCGATGGCGCCCCATTCGTCGGGCCGGCGCTCATCGGCCGCCGCCGTGCCGAAAAGCGCGCCGACATCGGCGGTCAGCCCCTCGACGCGATCCTCGCAGAGATCGCCGTAATAGACCGTGGCGGTGGCATAACCGCGACCAACCACAGTTGCAATCTCCCAAGCTTCCGCCGAGACACCCCGCGTAGCCTCGGTGGCGCGGTTATTGACAATCCCTTTTTCCGCACTGGGTCGCATCCACGCGCGCGCGAGCGTGATGCCGGGATCGGCGTGCACACACTGGTTGCCGTTAAAGTTCAGTCCGAGGAAAGCCGGCCACGGAGCGTGGTCGCCCGCTGCGCCGGACGGTTGGTAAATCAACAGGTGCATCTTCGGACCGTCCTGCTTCGCGGTGAACCAGATGGTGACTTCCTTGCGCACGGCCTTGCCGCCGAGCGCTGCGCGATCAACCGACGTCACCGCCCAGTGCATTTGCGAGGGGCGGCCGGCCGGTGTGCGCCCGTAAACCTCGCGGGCGAAGAGCTCGAGCACTTCGCCGCGTCGCTGCGCACGCCACGCGGCACTGTCCCGCACTTGGGTGCCATTGATGGCCACGAGAGGATCGGGCAGTTGGTACGACGGCACCTTTGCCTCGTTGTAATTGATCGGGATCTTTTCTTTCTGGGCAGCGCCCACCCCCGGGGCCGCGGCTATGACGAGCAGGATGAGCGTGCGAAGGATGCGCATGCGTGCAGCGTGAGCCGGCCGGTCGGGGTGTGCAAGCCGCGGCGTTTTGGTTTTTGTGCGGCGCGAGCCACGAAAATGAGTGAAACGAGCCTAGAAGATTATGAGCAGAAGGTGCGGTGTTGGCACTTGCGGACGACAGGCAAGAGGGGGGGAAGGGCGACGCGGTTCTTGGATATGAACATGGAGGCCGCATTGATTTGTAAACAGCTTGTTACCGCTTTTCCCAAAAGGGAGCATTTTCCATTTCTGGAATTCCTTCTAGATGATAACTTCACGGATCATTTTTACAGCGGTGTGATCTGGCCCGATTTTCGATGATCCAGCTCGCGCTTCATTTATTCACCGTAAAGTTGGTATTCAATTCCGCAGAATTGGGTTCGCCTTTTTCATTGCAGGTAAAGGTCAACTTTTTGTGAGACTCGGCGCCATTCACAAGCAGACAGCTGAGTTTGAGGTTCCAAGCCGGTGCGTTGAGGTGGTTAAGATCCACGCTGAATTTCCCCTCATCATCGACAACGGAACAGAAGGTCATTGCGCCATGATCGGTGCTGGCGGTAATCGGCCAGACGCTAGCGATGATGGCGCAAGGCGGGACGGAAGCGCTGACTCTGCCCGCGAGGCGTAAGGTGCCTTTTTCTGTGGACGCTGTGAGATTCTCGAAAACGGTGTCGGCGGGTTGCCAACGAGCTTTGTTCGACTGAGTGATGAGCGGATGCGCGGCGAAGCGAAGTGCGGTTGCGAGCGAGAGATATGAGGGTCTCTTGCCGCCCCAGAGGTTTTCGCGGTAGTGGAGATTTCCGCCGCCCATGAGAGCAACGCCGGGTGCTTCGTTGGGACCACCGTTGTCGTGCGGGAAGCCCAGGCCGTGGCCGAGTTCGTGCGCGAGTCCGCCGAGATACCACGAGTTGAACTTTGCGACAGTCATCTTCTTGCTGTCGTAGTAGTGCTCCTTGAAAACGATCGGCTGGTCCTTGTGCGTGAGCAGCAGCGGATCGAGTAGCTCGCAATCGGCAGCGTGGCAGAGGCCGTGGCGATGGTCGCTCCATCCGGCTCCATAATAGGGCGCGTGGAAAACAAACAGCCCGTCCGCCTCGCGTTCGCAGAGGCCGTAAAAGATGAGCACATGCTCGCGCTTGGGATCGAATTTCCCTGCGAGTGCCTTGCATGCCTCCGCCCACGTCTCATTGCCGGATTTGTAGTTGTAATGCGCTGCTGGTTGCTGGCCGCGGACAAGGTGGGCGACGATTTTTCCGTCTTTGCGCTCAAATGGCAGCCCGCCGGTTTTTACTCCGAATCGCTGCTCCATTTCCTCGCAGAAAAATGCACTGATGTCGGTCAGGCTGCGGTCGAGTCGCGCGGCGAAATCCGGCAGTGGTTCACGATCCGCGGCGTGGAAGTAGATGACGCGGACGAAAGCGTCGCTCGGCTTTTCTCCAGCGTGAAACGCGGTGATTCGCTTAAGCGCAGCGTCCATGACTGGATTTGCGCCGGCGGCACCGAAGCCACCCATCATAAACAGAACTAGTAGTGGTAACAATTTTTGCATCTGGCGTTTCGATGAATGGAGCATGGTTTTTGACAAAGTTTTTACGACGTCAGAGAACACATGTGGATAGGAGCGCAGGCGCTATTAGTGATGTTCACTGCTTCGTTGGGTGATTGCCGTCTAATTCTTATCGCGAGGTGAGGTAAAAGGATTTGTGTTGCGCTATTGAAAGATGAGATTGGAGAGGCGGGCGAATTTCAGCGTAAGGATCGGTAGTGTGACCCGCGCCCCTTGCGATGAAGTTCGGCCACTCCGGCTTTGACGAGTTCGCTGAACTTGTCCTTTAGCGTGTTGCGGTTCGCGCCGGTCTCGCTCACGGCCTCGGAGACCGAAAGGCTGCCGCGCTGCCTGATCAAGGAAGCAAGACGTTCCGCAAGTGGCGAAAGCTGAGGCGGCTTTGGCGCAGCCGTGCCAAGTTTTTCGCGAAGTCGAGCCACTTGAGTGCGCATCGAACGAAGAAAGAAAAGGATCCAAGGTTCCCAATCGACTTGATCCTTATCCAAAGTCGTTTGCGTCCTTCTCAGCGCGAGGTAGTAAGCCTCTTTGTTGTGTTCGATGACACTTTCCAGCGAGCTGCAAGAAACGAAGTTGTAGCCACTGCGGAGGAGCAAAAGATTGCTGAGAACCCGAGACAGCCGACCGTTACCATCCTGAAACGGATGAATGGCGAGGAACACGACATTGAAAACGGCGATGCGCAACAGTGGATGAAGACTCGACTCGCGCTCTTCCTTGGCCAACCATTCGAACAGGGTCTTCATGAGCCGCGGAGTGTCGAACGGCGTTGCGGTTTCGAAGATGACTCCGACTTGCTTGCCATCCGGGCCGACTGCCACGACATGATTGGGCAAGGTTTTCCACTCGCCACGATGACGCTCGTCCTTGCTGCTGTAGCGGAGCAAGTCGCGATGAAGTTGGAGGACGATGTTTTCCGTGACTGGCATGTCAGTCCATGCAGCATGGATCGTTTCCATGGCATAGGCATATCCGGCCACTTCCTCCTCGTCGCGTGAACGAAATGATTCGGTTTGAAGATTGCCGAGCAGGGTCTCGACTTCGCGGTCGCTGAGCTTCGAGCCCTCGATCCGCGTGGACGAACCGATGCTCTCGATGGTTGCGACTCTCCGAAGGGAGGTCAGGCGCTCCGGCTCTATCCTCTCGACGACCCGCCATTCGCCCTTGAATTCATCGATCGATGCAATCAAACGAAGAGTCTCGTTCGAGGGTTGGAAAAGAGGTGGAAGCATGGGTTGGGAGGTAGGTTACCTCCATTTTCATCCATTTCCATCCATTTTTTTTCGAAGCAGTGGCTGGGGAAATTTGAATTTTTCCACGTAACCCAGTCTGCGAAACCTTGCTTTTAGAAAAGCGACGCCTGAACGAAAGTGGGTGAGATCGGTTTGCTCGGAATGGCGATCAGCGCGTCGATACGGGTCAGCAACTCGATCGAGGGAATCTCGCGACCGCTCATCATGGTGCGAAGTTTGGCAGCCCATTCCTCGGTGGTGCCATCGCCTTGGGCGGCGAGAAGGGTGGCGGTTTGGGTGAGCCGACCGCTGACAGCGAACTGACGCTTCGTCCTGCGAAGCCAAGCTTCGAAGTAGGGGCGGTCGGGTTTGATGGTGAACACGGTGAGAGCCTTGTGGGGTGATGGCGTGCGGTCAAGTGGATGATCGGCGTTTCGCCGATTTGCGCGCACTTGGGTATTTGAGCGCCTTGGGTGAGGGTTTGGAAATTTCGTCCGTTTGTCCCTTGAGGGCGGCGATCTGATCGCGGAGGTGGGCGGCGCGTTCGAATTCGAGTCGTGCCGATGCGGCGCGCATTTGTTCCTCGAGTTCGGCGATGCTACGATGTTTGTCGTAGGTCGACTCATCCTCGGCGACGAATGTTCCGTCTGTTGAGGATTCGACAAATTCGCTGGTCTGCAAACTTTCCTGCACCGCACGTTTCACGCTTTGCGGGGTGATGCCGTGGGCTTCGTTGTGGGCTTGCTGACGGCTGCGGCGGTAGGCGGTCGTGTCGAGCAGGGCTTGGATCGAATCGGTGACCTTGTCGCAGAACAACACGCATTCGCCAGCGACATGGCGGGCGGCGCGACCGGCAGTTTGGATGAGCGAGGTTTCGTTGCGCAGGAAGCCTTCCTTGTCGGCATCGAGGATGCAAACGAGCGAGACCTCGGGTAGGTCGAGCCCTTCGCGCAGGAGGTTGATGCCAACCAGCACATCGATCGCTGCGGCGCGGAGTTGGCGGAGGATTTCGACGCGCTCGACCGTGTCGATATCGGCGTGGATGTAGCGGACCTTGAGTCCGGTGCCGGCGAGGTACTCGCTGAGATCCTCGGCGGTTTTTTTCGTGAGTGTGGTGATGAGAACGCGTTCGTGGCGTTCGACGCGTTGGCGGCAGAGTTCGATGGTTTCGTCGATTTGGCCTTTGAGTGGGCGAAGGGTGATGATCGGATCGATGAGGCCGGTCGGGCGGATGATTTGTTCGACGACGAGTGGGGTACCGGCTTTGGTGGGGTTGAAGGCTTCGACCGCTTCGTCGTTGCCGCTGGGTTTCACGCGAACTTTCTTGAGGGCGGGGGGTGTGCCTTTGTCGGCCGATTTTACGGGAATGAAAGTTTGGTTCTCCGGGCGCGAGTTGATGATTTCGAAGGGGCCTGGAGTGGCGGAGACATAAACCCGTTGTCCGGTTGACTGCATGAACTCCTCGAAGCGGAGTGGGCGATTGTCGAGGGCGCTGGGCAGGCGGAAGCCGTGTTCGACGAGGACGGTTTTGCGGCTTTTGTCGCCTTCGTACATGCCGCCGACTTGCGGGATGGTCGCGTGGCTTTCGTCGATGAGCAGCAGGAAATCGTCGGGAAAGAAATCGAGCAGCGTGTGGGGCTTGGCGCCGGGTTCGCGTCCGGTGAGGTGACGCGAGTAGTTTTCAATGCCCTGACAGAAGCCCATTTCCGCCATCATTTCGAGGTCGTACTCGGTGCGCATTCGAATGCGTTGGGCTTCGAGGAGTTTTCCTTCTTTTTCGAATTGGGCGACTTGTTCTTCGAGTTCCTCACGGATCGCACGGGTGGCGGTTTTCATTTTGTCGCCGGGCGTGACGAATTGTTTGGCAGGAAAAAAGGTATGCGACTCGAGGCGTTCGATCGTGCGGCCGGTGAGTGTGTGGATGCTGCTGAGGCGCTCGACTTCGTCGTCGAAGAACTCGACGCGGATCGCGGTTTCCTCGAGGTAGGCCGGATGAACTTCCACCACATCGCCGCGAACGCGAAACTGGCCGCGGCCGAACTTGAAATCATCGCGCTCGAAAAGCATGCCGACGATCGAGTCGAGAAACTCCGCGCGGGTGAG
>JBMTCI010000062.1:0-6102 GCA_049430745.1 Luteolibacter sp.
CATCGGACTACAAGGATGCAGGCAACGACGAGAGCGTCTGGGGCAATGACATCGAGGCGCGCCGCGCCCGCTTTGGTTTCAAATCGAAGTGGTTTCAAAATTGGAAGTTTGAGGGCCAAATCAATGTCGACCTCGACGGCAAGGATGGTGAGGACAGCTCTGATAAAAACTACTACAAGGATCTTTACGATCTTTACGTAACCTATGCCGCCTCCGATGCACTCAATGTTTCAGCTGGTAAAACGAAGGTAAAGTTCAGTCGTGAACAGGAGATTTCCTCTAAGGAAATTTTGACCATCGAGCGTAGTTTGCTCTCGAACGCCCTATTCCCCGGTGAGCTCACCGGTCTTTGGGTGAATGGCAAGGGCATTCAGGACTACTGGCTCTACGAACTCGGCGTGTACGGCAATGACCGTCAGCGGGAGTTTTCCGAATTCGATCAAGGCGCCATCGTGCTGGGCAAAGTCGGCTACGACTATTCGTCGCAAGCAGGCCTCGACTCGGCGATCGCTTCGATCCACTACATGCACAACACGGAGCCGGGATACGAAGTTTTAAAGGAGGCTAATTTTAATCCGAGTGGCTCTCCGCTCTTTACTGACTCCATCGCCATCACCAATGACATCAACCATGGTCGCTTTGGTCTTACCTCGGAACTTCTCTATGGTTTCGGTTATGACGGAGATTATGAGAAAGATGGCGATGTCGTTACTGGCAAGTCCCAGTCCGATGTCTTCGGCATCAGCATCATTCCGTCCTACTATATCGCTGATGGGCTTCAACTCGTTGGCCGCGTGCAAGTGGCCACCAGTGCAGATGGCGACGGGCTTCAAGTGCCCTCCCGCTATGAGCGCCTTGCTTATGGCGCCACAGGTGATGACGAAAAGGGCAATACCTATGTCTCCACCTACCTCGGTCTTAACTACTACATCCACGGCCACAAGCTGAAGCTCATGAATGGCATCGAATACTCCGACATGGGTGGCGGCGACTATGATGGCTACACCCTCATGAGCGGTCTTCGTTTCTCGTTCTAATTCACCACAGATTCATACATTACCTACCATGAAAACCATACACACACTGATTGCTTCCGCCGCCCTGCTTTCCATGGCCGGAGCCCAAACGCTCAGCCTCAAGGGAAGTGATACCCTCGGCGCCAAGCTCATCCCGCAACTTGCCGAGGCCTTCAAGGCCGCCGGCAACACGGGAGTGAAATTCGAGATCGCTGCTGAAGGATCGACCACCGCATTCCCGGCCCTCGCCAACGGTACGGCCCAGATCGGCATGTCATCGCGCAAGGTCAAGGACGATGAGCGCACCATCTGCCGCACCAAGGGCGTGTACATCAAGGAACATGCGATTTGCCACGACATGCTCGCGGTCATCGTGAACAAGAACTCGCCCGTCTCGAGCCTGACCAAGGCGCAGGTCGCCAAGATCTTCACCGGTCAGATCAAGGACTGGTCGGAAATCGGCGGCGCTCCTGGCCCGATCTCGATCTACACCCGCAACACCTCGTCGGGCACCTACAAGGATTGGCAAAAACTCGCCATGGGCGGACGCGACTACCCGTCGACCTCGCTCAAGATGGCGGGCAATGAGCAGATCGCGCAGGAAGTGGCAAAAAACAAAAACGGCATCGGTTATGTCGGTCTTGCCTATTCCAAGACCCCGGGCACCAAGGCCGTCACCATCGATGGTGTCGAGCCCGTCGCTGCCAACGCCAAGAAATATGTCTATGCCCGCCTCTGCTACTTGTACGCACCGGACAAGCCAACGGCCGAAGCTCAGGCATTCCTCGACTTCATCAAGTCCTCTGCCGGACAGAGCATTGTCGAGAAGGTCGGCTTCATTCCTAACTGATTCTGAGTCAACGATTTTTGTTGTCGGTTGCTAACTAACGGGCGTCGTTGCAGATCCAGCGATGCCCGTTTCATTTGCTTGCCCAAAGCCCCCATCCGCGCTCCACTTCGCCAGCCCTGCATGGTTTCGCCCCATCCCCCATCCGAGTCCAGCGGTCATCGTTTCCAACGAAGAGGTTTTTCCTTCGAGCGCGCGATTCGGTTCTTCTTCGCATCGAATGCCGGACTCACGATTTTCATCCTTCTGTTGATCATCGTTTTCCTTCTGCGGGAAGGGCTTGGCTTCTTTCCCGGCTATCGGCGTGAATTGGAAGTCTATCGCATCGCAGGGCTCGAGTTCGTCGACATCTCGCGCAAAAACCTGACCGCCCACGAGCAGGTCACCAGTTTGCTCAACCGCGCTTATCAGGCCGAGATCAACGGCAAGTGCCTGCATGAATTGCGCCGCTCGCAGGAAGCCGCTGCGCTTTACAACAGCTTCAGCGATCAGGTCGGCCCGACGCGCGATCTGATCCTCAACAACCCCGCCGCTGCAACGGGTGGTGACGCGGGCATCGTCGCCGTTCTTCGCGCCAACTACGAGACCCAGCGCGCCAAGGCACTCGTCAAACTTCCCGCCACGCCGCATCTCAGCGCGTCCGAGCGTCAGGAGCTCATCGACTCGCTGCGCGGTCGCGAGGCCGAGGCGACTGATGAGCCGCCGCTCGTGGCACAGCTCAATGCCGCGTATGTCGCCGCGCGCCAATTGCACGCCGAGCCGCTGCAAAATTTCCGAGACACCATCGACAACTTCGAGTCCGCGGGCATGGATCTTGGTTCGCTGGTCATGGAAATGACCGAGTCGGTCACCGCTACCAAGGAGTCGATTCAAAATGCCGACATCTTGGAAAAAGATCGCAAGACCCTCTTGGCCGCGGCCGCCAATGTCAAAGATCCAGCCGAACGCGAAAAACTGCTCGCCGAAGCACAGGCTTCTCTCGCTGAGAAACCCGATGTCGAGGGCCCGATGTCGATGCTCATGGAGAGAAAGCCCGACTGCGTCAAAGTTCACGAGCAACTGGCCGAATCTGTGCAAAGTGTTTTACCCAGCCTTCCTGCCACGCTCACCCAAGCCAATGCCTTGCGTTACCTCAACACCGCAAAAGCCGCATGGCCGATCCTGATCTCCGACCTCAAAGCCACACCCGCAAAGATCAATGGCTGGACGCACACCGATCCTGTGCCGCTCTCTGCCGCGTTCATTTCCTTCCTCACCGGCAAGTCATGGGTCACGGGCGGTGAATGGCAGGATTTTTATGGCATCATCCCGTTGGCGGTTGGCTCGTTGATGATTGCCATCGTTGCTCTTACGATCGCGATCCCGGTTGGCATTGGCTCGGCGATCTATGTCAACCAATTCGCCAGCTCGCGCGAGCAGGCCTTGGTCAAGCCCGTCATCGAATTCATTCAAGCGATTCCCTCGGTAGTGCTCGGGTTCCTTGGCATCATGGTTCTCGGCACAGTGTTGCGGGAAATTTCCACTTTCGATTCGCTCAGCTGGGTGCCCGGTTTCCCGATCGACGAGCGTCTCAACATTTTTACCGCCGGTTGCCTGCTTGCACTGATGAGTGTGCCGACGATTTTCTCACTCGCCGAAGACGCGCTCAACAATGTCCCTTCGGCCTATGCCGAAGCCTCCGAGGCACTCGGAGCCTCACGCCTTCAGACGGCCTTTCGCGTGATGGTTCCCGCGGCCTTCTCCGGCATTCTCGCCGCGGTGCTACTCGGCCTCGGCCGCGTAATCGGCGAAACGATGGTCGTGTTGCTGGTTGCAGGAAACCGCATTAAGATCCCCGACTTCAGCGAAGGCCTCGGCGCGTTCTTCCAACCCTCGCACACGCTCACTGGCATCATCGCCCAAGAGCTTGGCGAAGTGCCACTCGGCAGCGTTCACTACCGCGCGTTGTTCGTGATCGGCATCACGCTCTTCATCGTCGTGCTCGGCATCAACGCCACCGCCCACCATTTCCTCACCCGGACGAAAAAATAAGCCATGTTCAATCCGGAAAATCTCATCCGCCAAGGTCTACCGAAAGGCTATTTCAAGGACATGTTCGTCCGCGGACTGCTTGGCGGCATCACTTACCTGATGGTGCTCATTGCCGTGCTTCTCTTTGGAAAAATCATCGTCGATGGCGCACCTGCGATCTTCACCACCAAGTTTCCCTTCGTCGACATCGAGTTCCTCACCGCGAAGAATGAAACGCTGCATGTTTTCGACGACGCGCAGGGCGTGCGTCATCAACTGCCGGCATCGAAATACAACGATTACATCAAGGCTCATCCCGATCAGCAAATTTACAACGAGCAAACCTTTTCATATTCGGGCGGCGGTATTGCGGGCCCGATTGTCGGCACCGCGTTGCTGACCTGCGGATCGATCATCCTCGCGTTGTTCTTTGGCGTTTGCGCGGCGATCTATCTCGCCGAGTACGCAAAACAAAGCCCGTTCATCCATGCCGTGCGACTTGCGATTCTCAATCTCGCGGGCATTCCATCCATCGTCTTTGGCCTCTTCGGATTTTCCGTGTTCGTTCTCGCGGCACCCGTCATCACCGGCTCGCCTGCCGATCGCTCGTTGTTCGTGCTGCCGCTGTTCATCGACGGATGGTCGCTCAGTTTTCAAGGGTGGAATTCTTCGCTCATGGCTGGTTGTGCAACGCTCGCTTGCATGATCCTGCCAGTGGTCATCACCGCCTCGGAGGAATCGTTGCGCGCTGTGCCGCAAGGATTTCGCGACGCCTCACTCGCGATGGGCGGCACCCGCTGGCAGACGATTCGCAAATGCGTGTTGCCATACTCGTTGCCCGGCATCCTGACCTCATCGCTGTTGGCCATCACGCGCGTCGCAGGTGAAACGGCGCCGATCATGTTCACCGCCGCCGTTGCGGCAAAGGATGACCTGCCATGGGAAGGCCTCGCCAATCCCTTCGGTGTTCTCTCGTCACAAGTACAGGCCTTGCCCTACCATATCTACACGCTCGCCGCCCGCATCCCGAGTTCGGAATACACCCAGCGCGCGCAATTCGGATCCGTGCTCGTTTTCCTGATCCTCGTCGCCATCCTCTCCTTCGGCTCGATGGTGCTGCGCGCAAAAATGCGCAAGAAACTCAAATGGTAAACTCACCCGCCGCGTTTGCCCGATCAACCATGTCGCCCGCCGTCCAAATCCAGAACCTGTCCTTCGCCTACGGCACCAAGCCGGCGCTGCACGATGTCAGCCTCGACATGCCCGCGCGCAAGGTCACCGCGTTCATCGGGCCCTCGGGCTGCGGCAAGTCGACCCTCATCCGCTGCATCAACCGCATCAACGATCGCATCGCCACCGCGAATGTCACCGCCGGCACGATCAAGGTTCACGGCATCGACATCTACCGCGAGGACATCAACATCCAGGAACTCCGCCGCCGCGTCGGCATGGTGTTCCAAAAATACAATCCTTTCGCCAAATCGATTTACGAAAATGTCGCTTATGGCCTGCGGATTGCCGGCATGAAGAATCGTTCCGATCTCGATGACGCGGTGGAAAAAGCCCTGCGCAACGCCGCGCTTTGGGAAGAGGTCGGCGATCGCCTTCACACATCGGCGTTCGGGCTTTCGGGCGGACAGCAACAGCGTCTCTGCATCGCGCGCGCGATCGCCACCGAGCCCGAGATCCTGCTCATGGACGAACCCTGCGCCGCGCTCGATCCGCTCGCCACGCTGCGCATCGAAGAGTTGATCTCGGAGCTGAAGAAAAAGTTCACCATCGTCATCGTCACCCACAACATGGCGCAGGCCGCGCGGTGTTCGGATCAAACGGCATTCATGTACCTCGGCAAACTTGTCGAGGTCGGCCCAACGATGAAAATTTTCGAAAACCCCTCGGACCCACAAACCGAGGCCTACATCACCGGCAGCTTCGGATGAACGCGACCATCAATTCCATGCAAGAATCCGCAGACAAAACCACCGCAAGCACAGCGCAGGCGGGGGCTTCACGCGCCGTGCAGATTCAAAACCTCAGCTTCAGCTACGGTTCTTCGCAAGCACTCAAAAACATCTCGCTCGATCTCGACCGCAACGCGGTCACCGCCTTCATCGGGCCCTCAGGCTGTGGAAAGTCGACCTTGCTGCGTTGCATCAACCGCATGAACGACGAAATTGTCGGCGCACGCGTCACTGAAGGAAAAATTCTCGTCGATGATATCGACATCCA
>JBMTCI010000063.1:0-6102 GCA_049430745.1 Luteolibacter sp.
GGCCATCGACCACCACGCGGTCATCGAGTCCGCCGCCGAGCTCTTCGCGAACCGAGTGATACGCGGTGAATTTTTTTCCAGCAAGCAGACCGGCGTCCATCAATACCAGTGGAGCAGCGCAGATTGCGGCGACTGGTTTGTGATTGGCGGCAAATTCAGCAGCGAGTTTCGCGGGGCGCCCATCACTGCGAAGCGCGCCAACACCGGGTCCGCCAGGAATGAGAAGAAGGTCAAACTTTGAGGCATCGATATCATCCAGCATCGTGTCCGCGCCAAGTTGCATGCCTTGTTTGCCAGTGGCGGTTTTGGCGGCGAGTGCGGCGATGGTGACATTAACGCCTGCGCGACGCAGGACATCGACGGGAGTGACGGTTTCAATTTCCTCAAAGCCGTCGATGAGCAGGCATAGCACGGATTTATTCATGATGAGTGAGTGGATTGGTTGGATCAGATGAGGCCGACTGCGCGGCGGACGCGTTGCAGGACCTTGCTAGCCTCGGCGCGCGCACGCTCGGCGCCCTCGGCGAGGATTTTGTCAACGTAGCTAGGATCCTCGGAAATCGCGAGGCGTCTTTCGCGCATCGGTGCAAAGAAGTCCCAGTAGGCATCGGCGAGGCGTTTCTTGAGATCGCCGTATCCAACGCCGCCCTTCTGGTGTTCGGCCACCATGTTTGCGTAATCCGCGTCGTTTGCGAAGAGTTTGTAGAGAGCAAGAATGATCGAATTTTCAGTCGGCTTGGGCGATTCCACCGGTGTCGAGTCGGTCGTGATTTTCATGATGAGCTTGCGCAGGGCTTTTTCCTCACCGAAGAGCGGCAGGGTGTTGGTGTAGCTCTTGCTCATTTTGCGTCCGTCAAGACCGATGACGATGGCGGTTTCTTCGCGAATGATTGGCTCGGGAATGACGACCGTGCCTTCGCCAAAAGTTTCGTTGAGTTTCACCGCGAGATCGCGTGTGACCTCAAGGTGCTGTTTCTGGTCTTTGCCAACAGGAACTTTGTTTGAATCGTAGAGAAGAATATCGGCGGCCATGAGGACTGGATACGCAAACAAGGCATGGTTGGGCGCGATGCCTTGCGAGGTCTTGTCCTTGTATGAATGGCATTTGGCCAAAAGGCTCATCGGGCAGACCGTTGAAAGAATCCACGCGAGTTCGTTGACCTCTGGCACGGCGCTTTGTCGAAAGAAGACGGCCTTGGCTGGATCAAGACCACAGGCAAGGAAGTCGATGGCAAGCTCACGCACATTTTCGCGAAGAGCCGCGGCGTTATGCGAGGAGGTCATCGCATGGTAATCGGCGATGAAATAAAATGCCTCACCTTGATCCTGCAGGCGCACGGCAGGCTCCATCGCGCCGAAGTAGTTGCCGACATGAAGTTTGCCGCTGGGTTGGAGTCCGGTGAGGATGCGCATCGGTTGGAGCATGGAATCCGTCGACGGATCCGGTCAAGCGGCATGCGTCACGGGATCAGTCGTGATCGTCGAAAAGTGCCTCAACCAAGGCCATGCATTTCGGGCCCGGCATGACGCCGAGGTTCATTTGATTCATCACATAGGCGAACGAGATGCCCGAGTCGGGGTCGGCGATGGCATGGCTTCCTCCCGCGCCAGGATGACCGAATGCGCGTGGCGAAGGACCAAAAATTTGGCGGATTTTTTTACCATCGGCATCGATGGGGTCTAGCTGCGCGCCGCAAGCAAAACTCGTAGGGCGCAGCAGCACGCGGTCTTCGCCCGATGTCAGTGGCGTCATGAGCGCGCGGCGGATGGATGGCGTGAGAGGGCTTTCGATGTGACCGAGTATGGCCTGATAAAATTTTGCCAGCGCTGAAGCCGTGCCGATGCCGCCGAGTGCGGGAAATCCGGCCGACCATGCCTTGGGTGAATTCATTTCTTGGATCGAGTGAAGCCCGCGTGGCGAAGTGAAGGCGCGTCGGGTGAGCGAGTCGTGCGTGTTGAGCTGTTGGTAAAACGGATCACTGATTTCCGTGTGTCCCGCTTTGCCGGGATAGAGTCTCGCGACGCGGTGATGTTCGCTGTAGGGCAGGCCGATCCAAAATTCGAGGTCGAGTGGATCGGCGATTTTTTTGCGCCAGTATTGTCCGAGTGTTTGACCTGTGAGTTGGCGCACCGGGTGTTCGGTGAGCGCGCCAAAGCTGCGTGGGTGATAGGCATGGCCATCGCCAAGATCCCACGCGGGTGTTTGATTTTCTATCGCTGCCACCACCGCGTCGTGGTCGTGCACATCTGCATCGGCATCGAGATAAGGCAGTCCGCATTGGTGGGAAAGGAGGTGGGAGAAGGTGGCGTCGGCGACTGGAAAATTTTTCCATACCTCGCGCACTGGGGTAGATTCGTCCATGCCATGATCGGCGAGAGCGAGCAGCAAGGTGGCGGCTGAGGGAACTTTGGTGGCGGAATAGACTGGGATCAAGGTTCGGTCAGTCCAGGGACGTACCTGTTCCTTTTCGCACCAACCGGCGGCATGGCTGAGCAATTCATTTCCACGCCACCAGATACTGATCGACGCGCCAATTTCGCCGTGGGCGCGAAAATTGTTTTCGAAGACCTCGAGAACGGATCCCAGCTTGGATGGACTTAGCGCCACGCGCGGGGTTATGACCGACTCGTCGTGCGGTGCAATGCCGAAATGCACGCTGTGGGTGTCAGGAGATCGTGGCTGATTTTTCGGAGGACCAATCTTCAATCAGGCGGAAGGCCACAGCGAGCAATGTGGGACCGAGGAAGACGCCGACGAGACCAAAAGCGAGCGCACCGCCTATCACGCCGCAGAAGATGAGCGCAAAGGGAAGTTTGGTACCTTGGCTGATGAGGAAGGGTCGCAGCACATTGTCGACGCTACTGATGAGAAAAACGCCCCAGATTAGCATGAAGAGTGCGAGTCCGTGTTTTTCTTGCGCAAAGAGCCAGAAGGTAGCCGGCAGCCAGATGAGTGGTGGGCCGAAGGGGATGACCGCAAAAAAGAAGGTCAGCACCGAAAGCAAGACCGCGCCGGGAATGCCTGCGATGGTGAACCCGACTCCTGCGACAATGGCCTGGGCGATCGCCGTGCCGAGGATGCCGTAGATCACGCCACTCACCGTGTCGCCCGCGACCTTGATGAGGCGGCGGCCACGATCACCAGCGAGACGTTCGACGATCACATTCACACGGCTGGCGAGTTCCGGTGAATCGCGCAGGATGAAGAAGGCGAGAAAGGCGCTGATGAGGATCTGGGTGACCCCTTGACCCACGGTGAGTCCGACGGCGATGAGTCCGGTGCGCGCCCACGCGAGAAAGCGTCCGAGCATCGATATGATGGGGGATGACTCGCCGTTGGTTTTAGGTGAGCTCGTGTCGTTCAGATGCTCTTGGAGTTCTTTCTGATAACCTGGCAGGAGCTCCGTCTGTGGGGTGACGTTGATGTCATCCTTTACCCCCGCCTTGCTAGTTGGAGACTCCACCTCTTTGTTCAGCTGTTCGATCCAGCGTTTGCGATCGGCGGCAAATTCACTCCAATAATTGCCTAGCTCCTCGCCGATCAAGGGGGTTCGGTTGATCCAACTGGGCGGGGTATCGGGGACCGACATGAACCAGTCCTTGGTCGCGATGGCGAGCTCCTTGCCGTCCTTGGCGATGCTGATGCCAACGACGACGAAGGGTCCGGCAATCACGAGCAGGACCATCAGAGTCACAAGGCAGGCCGCGAGGGTTTTTGATCCGCGAAACCATTGGGTGAACTTTTTTTGCAGCGGGTGCAGCGAGAAGGTCAGGATGATCGCCCATAAAATCGCCGAAAAGAAGGGCTTGAGCACGTAAAAGCAGCCAGCCAGCAGCAGCAAGAGGGCTAACCCGCCTAGCAAGGGCTCAATTTTCAAGGCTTTGCGGTTTTCGTTCGTTTCCATCGAATGGGCGAAACCTATCAGATGCGTCTTCATGCCGCCAGCGGCATTGTTGGCAAATTTTGTCCTCAAAAAACGATGATCGATCCGAGTTTTAGTAGCTTGCCATCAACTGGGGTCGCGTGGATGATTCGGGCAACATGGATCGCGGCGATGTCCGCGCGCTTTTCATTGCGACCTATGAAACTCCGACTCACCGCCTGCCTCATCACCGCCACCAGCGCTCTCTTGACGCTTCCGTCAATGGCGCAAGCCCCCACGGCAAACAAATCCGGTGGCCCGATCGAGGTCAACGGCATCGCGGCAAAGGTCAACGGCCGAGTCATCACCAAGAATCAGGTGTCCTTCATGCTCGCGCCCGTGTACGCGCAACTCAGCGCGCAGTATCCACGCCGTGGCGCGGAGTTTGAGGAGCAATTCAAAAAAGCGCGCGAAGGCGTGATGCAGGAACTCATCGACCGTCAAATCATTCTCGACGAATTCAAACAGCTCGGTGCATCGATCAAACCCTATCTCATTGATGAGGAGGTCAAGCGTCAGATGCGCGAGCTGTACAATGGCGATGAAGTGAAATTTCGCGAAGAGCTCAAGCGCAGTCGACTGACCATGGAAGGTTATCGCGAAATGACTCGCGAGAAGATGGTCGTGCAGGCAATGCGGGCTCAGCAGTTTTCCGACGCACCGCCACCATTGCCGAATGAGATTCGCAACGAGTATGAGGCCGTGAAGCCCACGCTGCGCGACTTCAGCAAGGACACGATCAGTTTTCACAAAATTTTCATCCCTGCCAGCGACCCGTCGGATCTCACCGTCACGCCCGAAACCCAGTTGGCTTTGGCGGAGGATTTGGCCAAGCAGATTAAGGAGGGCAAAGACATCGCGGAGCTTGCCAAACAGCATTCGAAGGACGCCTTCGCCGAGAGTGGCGGACTTCAGGAAGATGTGCCTCGCACCGATCTCTCGCCCGAATTTGCGGCCATCATTTTTGATTCCAAGGTCGACACTGTCGTGGGTCCTCTGATGGATCCGCAGGGATTCACCATCGTCAAGCCTCACAAGATTTCACTGGGTCCGCCTCCGCCGCTTGAGAAGGTGCGTTCAATGATTGAGGAACGCGTGCGCAAGAAAAAGACTTCGGCGCAGTATGAGAGGTGGATCGAATCCCGTCGCAAGCGTGCGATGGTGGATGTGCGGATTTGATTTTACCGCGATCCCTTTTTTCCTGAGATGAATGGATTGTGTTTGAGCTCGGCAGCCCAAGTGCTGGCGGGTCCGTGACCCGGTAGAATGATGCAGTTTGGCGGCATCTCCTCTAATGCATGATGAATGTTTTTGAGCGCAGTGTTGTAGGCCTTGGGGCTGATGCAGCCACCGATGGATCCCGCAAACAGCGCATCGCCCGTGATCATGATCGGCGTTTCCAAGCCCTTGATACGGTACCCGAGGGCGGGCATTGCGTGACCTGAAAGGTCGCAGGCTTCGATGCTGATGTGGCCGACTCGTATCGAATCACCGGGTTTGATTGGACTGGTATCCTTAATGCCTGCCGCATGAATCGGAATGCCATGATTCAGAAAATGTCGAATGCCGCCGGTGTGATCACGATGGGCGTGGGTGATGAAGACCAGATCGGGTAGTCGGTCGAAGCGCTGGTCGAGCTCCTTGATTAGATCTTTTGCTTGGTAGCCTGTGTCGAAAAGAATCAGTTGGTCATCCACTTTGAGCGTCCAAACATTCACATGGCCCTCGCCGAAAGGCAGTTGAAGTCGGATAATTTCCGATGGAAGGAATGCGTTTGGTTGGTACGAAGGCATATTCGCAAAGGCGTCGGGATCCAAGTCGAGCGCGCTGGCAAGCTTGCGGGCAAGTGTTTCGTCGAATTGGCTACTTTGAAATTGTTCAATCGTTTCGAGATTCGTCTTCGCCCTGCGCGCAAGCTCGTGTGGCGTAAGCGCTTTGCCGATCATCGCCTTGCGCAGGATGTCGGTGAAGTCGTCCTCGGGCATTTCCATGCGCAAAGTTTCGGCACGAATGTGGCGGGGTCAACCCCAAGGCACGCATGCCTGAGGTTGCCGAGGGCGAATTCCCGTGGATGATGGGTGGCGGATGAGTGGATGGACGGAACAATCGCTGCGAGTGGCGGCCTCATGGAGGGCCTTCAAGGAAGGTGCGGCTTTGCGCGATAGCGGTGCGGTGGTGG
>JBMTCI010000064.1:0-6075 GCA_049430745.1 Luteolibacter sp.
CACATCGGCGACAGTGTCGCCCTCGACTTCGTGGGTGTAGACCGGCTTGCCCTTTTCCAAATGCACACCGACGACATTGGTATCGCCTAAGAGGTTGTGAAGGTCGCCAAGGGTTTCTTGATAGGCGCCGACGAGAAACACTGCGACATAGTAGGGCTCGTCAGGCTTGATTTCATGCAGCGGCAGAATTTTAGCGACATCCTCCTTGTTGATGAAGCGGTCGATCTTGCCATCGCAATCGCAGGTGATGTCGGCGAGCACCGCGCGCTGACGAGGTTTTTCGTCGAGGCGGTGGATCGGCATCACTGGGAACAATTGGTCGATCGCCCATGAATCGGGCAGCGATTGGAAAAGCGAGAAATTGCCGTAATAGAAATCCACGAGTGTCGATGAAAGCTCGCGGAGGTCCTCCGGGATGTCATCGAGTTGCGCGATGAGGTTGGAGATGCGCGTCAGGATGTGCCAGAACCAAGCCTCGGCGAGACCGCGTTCCCGCAGCGTGGCATTGCCATAGAAAAACTGCGCGCGAACTTGATCGCGGTAGTACACGGCGTCGTTGAATGCCTCCTGCAGGTTTTTTTTGCTCAATGTTTTGTTCACATCGATGAGGTTGAGCAAATTTTGCGGAGCATTGGCTGGCACGGATGGTGCCTCGTCGCTAGTTTGTGCGCTGGTGACATCGAGGATGTTGAAAACCAACACCGAGTAGTAGGAAACCACTGCGCGGCCCGACTCGGAAACCAGGCAGGGATGGCTGACACCAGCCTTGTCGCAAATTTGAGAAACCACCTCGACGATGTCGGTGCAGTACTCGGCCACCGAGTAGTTGCATGAGGAATGGAAATTGGTGTGTGAGCCATCGTAATCGACCGCCATGCCGCCACCAATGTCGAGCACGCCCATGGGTGCGCCCTCTTTGACAAGGTCGCAGTACATGCGCACGGCTTCGGTCGCGCCCTCGCGAATGGCCGCGATGTTGGGAATTTGCGATCCTTGATGGTAGTGCAGCATCTTAAGGCAGCCGAGGTAGCCAGTGGCCTTGAGATGATCGACCACTTGGATCACTTGCGCGGCATTGAGTCCAAAGACGGATTTGTCGCCAGCGCTTTCTTGCCAATGACCTGAGCCGCGCGTCGAAAGTCGCACGCGCACACCGAGATTTGGCAACACGCCGATCTTGCGCGAGCGCTCGAGAATCAGCTCAAGCTCGCTAGGCATTTCGAGGACCAGCATGATTTTGAGCCCCATTTTCTGCGAATGCAGCGCGAGGTCGATGAACTCCTCGTCCTTGTAGCCGTTGCAAATGATGAACGCCTCAGGGTCATTCATGTGGGCCAGCGCGGCAATGAGCTCCGGCTTGGATCCAGCTTCGAGACCGTAATGGTATTTTTTTCCGAACTCGGCGATTTCCTCAATGACCTGCCGCTGTTGGTTCACCTTGATCGGATAAACACCGCGGTACTCACCACGATATCCGCTGTCCTTGATCGCTTTGCGGAAGGACTCGTTGATCTCGGTGATGCGCGAGTGCAGCAAGTCGCGAAAGCGCAGCAACACGGGCACGCGTGTGCCGCGGTCATGAAGCCCTTCGATGATGTCGTGCAGCGAAACTTCCTTGCAGGCTTCGTCGTCCTCGAGCTTGACCGTGACATGGCCTTTGCGATTCACGCCAAAAAATCCGTGTCCCCATGATTCGATGCCATAGAGCTCCGCCGATTGTTGCGGTGACCATGCATTGGCAGTTTCGCGCCGACTGGGTTTGGCGGCGGCGGTGGTGACGGCGGGTGGTGTCATGGGAGGGAGATGTTTGGTGAACAGGAACCAAATTTCAAGTCAAGCGGATGACGAAGCAAAGCGGGCTGGCGCGCGGAGCTTGCATGGCTTCAGCTGGATTTCCAGTCTGGAAACTCCGATTCCAGTTGGCTGCGGTATTTTTCCGCCTGCTCCTTGTCGCCTTGCTCGGTGAGCGCCTTGATGAGTCCGGCAAGCGCCTTAGGCTTGAGCTCGCGGTCCTCGTGGAAGTTGACCACGATAAGGTATTCGGCGGCGGCTTTGCGCGGTGCCTTGGCCTTCATTTCGAGATCACCGCGCAGGATGCGAAGTCCGGCGCTGGTGCGGCCTTGCGGTTGGAGTTTCATTGCCTCATCGGAAGCCGCGCGGGCTTCGGAGGATCGGTTGAGCAAGAAAAGCGCGCGGCCGCGGTCGAGTAGGGAGTCGGCCTTCCATGTCGGATTGTCTTCAATAGCGAGAGCGTTGTTGGCTGCGATCAGCGCGCCCTCGGGATTTTTCGTTTCCAGTCGAGCCTTGGCAAGGTAGCGCCAAACTTCTTTTGGCGACGAGCGCGGATCATCGGGCGATGCAATGAGCGAGAGGCACTGGGCGGCGAGTTTGAAATCACCCGAGTTGTAGGCCTGGATGCCGCACCACTGAAGTGTTTGCACCGGAATATCGGCGGCATAATCATTTTTGATCGCGAGCTGGATTTCGGCGGTGAGCTTGGGCGCGTCTTGTGCTGCAAAGTAGCCGAGCGCCAGAAGGATGCCCGCGTGTTTGGTGTAGGCTTCGGGACGCAGGCTACGCGCGGCTTCGAGTTGTTTGACTGATTCGCTGGCCTTGTTGCTTTTGACCAAGCCCCATCCGATCCAATAGCTCGCCTCCGCGCGTAGGTTGGCACTGAGGTCGCTTACATTTTTCAACAACCCTTGATAGCGGTTCATCATCTCAGCGATGTTGTTTTCCTTTCGGCTGAGACGCGCCGATTCGAGCCACGCGAGCGAGATCAATTCCTTCGGAGTCGATGGCTTGTTGATGAGCAAATCATAATCGGCAAGCGCCTTGCGAGAATCAGACAATTCGGTGTGGGCCGACGCGCGCTTGGCGATGGCTGTCGCAACGCGCGAATCGTCGGGGTAGCGCGAGATGAATTCGTCAAACGAGCGCACCGCGCCCGAGTGATCACCAGCCTCGGCGAGGCACCATGCGCGCTGATAGAGAAACCCCGGGAGGTTTTTGGCGCTGAGCAATGATGAATCGATCTCCGAATAGATTTTGGCCGCTTTGGTGGTGTCCTTTTTTGCAAAGAATGCCTCGGCCTTCATCAGCATCGCGGTGTGGATCCGCGTGTCTTTGGGGTTGGATTTTTTGTAAAGCTGCAGAAATGCATCGACCTGCTCCGGCACGAATTGCCCTTCAACTTGGAAGAAACAAAGCAGCCGATGATAGGCGGCATCAAAGCCAAGTTCGCTGTCAGCTTTGGCGAGTCGTTCGACTTCGCGAAACAGCGGCAGGGCCTCGGCATAGGACTTCATGCGCATGTGGGCTCGAGCGGCCATCATTAATCTTGCGCCTTCTTTTTCACCACTGGCTTTCAACTCGCTGCTGCGAAAGATCCGCACGACTTCGCGGTAGTCCTTGCGCTCGAAGGCATTGCCCATCAGCACCGTTTGCGCCTCGGCGCGGAAGTCTTCCATGCCTGAAGTTTTGAGAATCAGGAATAAATGTCGGTCGGAGTCAGCGGAGCGCCCGAGCTTGGCTGCGGCCAAAGCCGCGGCGAGCGCAGCTTCACCGCGAACCTTGGGAGGTGCATTGGTCGCGAGAGTTTCTTCGAACAAGGCCAAGGCTTCTTGAAATTTTCCATCGGCGGCAAGGATCTGCCCCAGCGCGTTTTTTGCCTGTGGTGCAAAGTAGCTGCCAGCTGGGTCTTCGATCACCTTGCGCAGCGAGTTGATCGCTTCGCGGTTTCTGCCAAGCATCCGATAACATGTACCGGCAAGATAGTGCCCGCGTGGTCGCTCTTCAGGCTTCTCGGTGTTCGCCGCGTATCGCTCGAACATGGGCACAGCGAAGGCATATTCGCCGCGATTGTAATGGTCTGCCGCCAGCGTGTACGCCGCAGCCGCTACCCATTTTCCTCTGCCATAGCGATTGATCAATGTGCTGAAGCATCGCCGCGCGTCATCGATCATGCCTGACTGGTAGTGACTATTACCAAGATACCACCACGCTTGCTCGGCTTTCGGGTTGTCGTAAAACAGGCTGAGGTAATCGTTGAAGATCATCGCCGCACGCTGGTAGTACTCCGTGCGATTGGCAAGATTGGTCGAGGCTTGTGCCGAATCGTAAATGTTTTTGCCGCGAAGGAACAAATCGTTCGACGAGTCACCAGCCAGCACCGGATCGACCGCCTGCGCGCGTGGCACTTGGGCAATCGTCGAGCTGCCCAGCATGAGCATCGTCAGCTGTATGCCAGCGAGTGTGAGAATGGCGGAAGTTTTCGAAATCATTGCTGGGTTGCGGGTGCCTGTGTCGCAAAGGAAATGTTCCAGATGCCGGCTTTCTGACAGGTGTCGATCACTTCGACAATGCGCTGGTAATCAACCTTGCCATCGCCGCGTATCCTCACTGGTTGGTTCTCGAACTGCTTGGCAATCGCCGCAAGTTTTTCATGCAGCTTTGGAAGATCCATGTCGGAGCCTTCGACGCGGATCACCCGATCGGGCAGGACATTGATGATGATTTCGCCGCGCTGGCGTTCGGGGTCGGCACCTTCCTGTGCGGTCGGCACCGAGACATTGAGTTCGGTCTCGGTGCGACCAAACTGCCAGCCGATGATGAAGAAACTCAACAAAAGCAACAGAATGTCGATCATCGGCGCCAGTTGCATGGCGATCGGCGGCGGCTGACGGTTGGAAAATTTCATCCGCGCGGTGAATTAGATGCCTTGCAGATCGCGGCGTTTGGCGGTGACAGCAAGCTGGCCGTTTTCATCCTCATGGCGCTGGGCATGAAGCAGGGCAACAAAGTGGGTCGATGCCGATTCGAGCTCCGAGATGCAGGTATTCACGCGGCCACGAAAAAACGAGTAAAATGAAAGCGCCACGAGGCTGATCCCTAAACCGCCGGCAGTCGCGATGAGCGCCTCGGATACGCCCGCCGCCAAGCCCATTTCTCGCACACCTTGAACCCCGCCGGTGGAGATTTCGATGAAGGCCTTGATCATGCCGATCACGGTGCCAAGAAGTCCAACCATGGGCGCGATCGCGCCGATGTCCGCAAGGTAAGTGATGCGCGAGGTAAGCAATCCCGCCTGACGTGAACCCTCCGTCTGCGCGACTTCGCGTACATTTTCAAATGGCATGTTGGGATTGCCCTGCATGAACTCAATCGTGTTTTGCACGATGCGTGCCATGCATTCGTTGCGGCGGTGACTTTGGCTGACCAAGCCCGCGTAGTCGCGCTTCGCGATCATCGACTCGGCCATTGCCATGAAGCGCTCGCTGACCACCGCGCTTCGGCGAATGGATAGAAAATACAGCAGAATGAGAATCACAGTGATCACCGAAAGAAGACCAAGCGGGAACATCATCAGCCCGCCCTTGGCGAGGATCTCGAGAAAATCCATTTGTTTTACGGGTTCTGCGGCGGCCTTGACGCTTTGGCCGTGGGCCAGCGATGCGGTGAGCAAAAATCCCGCAGCATATCGGATCGTACGCTTCATGATGTTGACGGATTGTAATCGAAGCATCGATCAAAGCAAGCCTGCCGAAGGGTGGTTTGGAATGTGCTGGAGGGTTTATTTCGCTTTTGGTTTGAGTGGATCCTTAAGGGTTTTTCCTTGATGCCTCTGCAGCCCATTCTCAATCTGCCGGCGACCAACCACATGGGCGACATGGAATCCGGTGAGAACCCGGAGCAGTCGCGCTGCGGTATCCGGATACAAGTCCCCACCATGTCAATCGTCCGCCAGGGCGGTGAAGACGGGGATGAGGCATGAAGCCGGGAGCCCGAATACTTGTGCCCATGTAGCTCGTCAACCGCCCGCCGCCTCAGCGTCGCGCGGATTCAGTGGTCCTCCGCGAAAGGGGATCGACGAGGGAAGGCTGCAGGAAATTTTTCCACCGCGGCCCTCTCTTCGTGTGCACATACAAAAACATAGAAGAGTAAAAATGATACCAACTGCCATCCGGCGGAGCCTGCTCCGACCGGCCCTTGCAGGCCTTTGCCTGCTCCCCGTCCAATCGGCCGTTGCCGAAACAAAGGATAAGGATGAACTCGAGCCGCTCATTGTTTCCGCCC
>JBMTCI010000065.1:0-6018 GCA_049430745.1 Luteolibacter sp.
GGTGGTCAAAGGCGAAAAGGCCATCTCACTGGAGCGTCAGGTGCGCATCGCCGCGGGCTTGCTGGTTCTCACAGGTGTGGGGCTCGGCACCTATGTGCATCCCGCGTTTTACGGGCTGAGTGCCTTTGTGGGCGCGGGCTTGGTTTTTGCAGGCATCACCGACTGGTGCGGCATGGCGATGGTTTTGGCCAAAATGCCATGGAATCAAAGGTCCGGCATCAAGTGTGCGGGCAACTCATGTTCGATTTGATTTTCAATTATCACTCTCATGTTTCTTCGACAAATCACCGATGCGTCCCTCGCGCAAAACGCGTACCTTATTGGATGCCAGCGCAGTGGCGAAGCGATCATCATCGATCCTGAACGCGACCTTGATCGCTATTTCGATGTGGCCAATGAAAACGGACTTCGGATCACAGCCGTCGCCGAGACCCACATTCATGCCGACTATCTGAGCGGTGCGAGAGAGTTGGTCGAGCGTCATGGCGCTGTCGCTTATCTTTCGGAAGAAGGTGGACCTGATTGGCAATTCGAATGGGCGAAAGGTCATGCCCGTGCGCGGTTTCTCAAGAACGGTGATGTCTTTCGCGTCGGCAACATCGAGTTCAAGGCATTGCTCACACCCGGACACACGCCCGAGCACATGAGTTATTTGGTGACCGATATTGGTGGTGGCGCGAATGAGCCGATCGCATTTCTGACAGGGGATTTCATATTCGTCGGCGATGTGGGTCGTCCTGACTTGCTTGAAAGCGCGGCGGGTCAGGCTGGGGTCATGGAGCCCAGCGCTCGCACCCTTTACGCCAGCCTGCGAGCGACGGCAAATTTGCCAGGGCATTTGCAAATTCTACCAGCCCACGGTGCAGGGAGCGCGTGCGGAAAGGCTCTTGGTGCAATTGCCAACAGCGTGATGGAGTACGAGAGAAAATTCAATCATGCCTTTCGTCTCGCACTCACGGGTACCGAGAATGGATTTGTCAGCGACATTTTGCAGGGTCAGCCCGAACCCCCACGCTATTTTGCGCGCATGAAGCGCGACAATCGTGTCGGGCCCGCGCTCTTGCCTGATGGTCACTTGCCCCAACCGCAGCGCATTCATGCGGATCAACTGGAAGCATGGGTTGGAAAAGACGATCGGGTGATTCTCGATTTGAGATCAGATCGGTCACACTTTGCATCCAAGCATGTGAGGGGATCCCTTTTTGCGCCGATGCCCGGTGGCAAGTTGCCAGTGGCTGCCGGATCTTATGTCGATGAATCCGCCAAAATTCTTTTGCTGGTCGAGGACTCTCATCAAGTGGATGAGGCAGTGCGACAATTGATTCGAATCGGCCTTGATCGCGTTGAGGCCTGGATGCCTATCGATGAAGCCTTGTCCCTTAGCACGCTGCTGCATGGCTATGCGCGAATTTCTCCGAGTGAACTTAAGGCGGGTCAGCCCGTGCTCGATGTGCGTGGCGACGAAGAATTTGCGGCAGGGCATGTGACAGGCGCCAAAAACATTGCCTACACGCGTTTGGCCGCCCGTTTCGATGAATTGCCGTCCGCTTCACCGCTTCACGTTCATTGCGCGGGCGGATTGCGTGCCGCGATTGCGGCTGCCTACCTTGCAAGTCGCGGTCGCGAGGTGGTGCATGTCGATGGCGCGTATGGTGAGATCCCGCTGTCCTTGCGATCATGAACGCTCTGGCCTTGCTCGGCGCGGTGGGGATCGGACTGGTGCTTGGATTGACAGGTTCCGGTGGCAGCATTCTGACACTGCCCGTGCTGGTTTATCTGGCGGGAGTTTCGCCGCATGAAGCCGTGGGTTTGAGTTTGCTCATTGTCGGTGCGGCGGCGATGGCCGGAGTTTGGCAACGGGCGCGGGTGGGAGAGGTTTATTTCAAAGCCGTAATGATGTTTTCCGTCGCTGGCATGCCGGGCGCGCTGCTCGGTTCGAAATTGACGCACTGGGTTTCACCAAGCGTCCTGATGTTGACCTTTGCAGGATTGATGATCGCGTTGGGTGTTCGAATGATGCGGATGCGCCAATCGTCGATCCAGCCCGAGGCCGAGTGTCGTCCGCTGCGCTGCCTGATGGCGGGTGGCAGCGTGGGCATTCTCACCGGATTTCTTGGTGTGGGTGGGGGATTTTTGCTGGTGCCCGCATTGGTGAAATTCGCCCGATTGCCTGTCCGCGTGGCAGGTGGCACATCGCTTGCGATCATCGCCGCCAACTCAGCGGCCGGATTTTTTTCCCACATCGGAGAGACATCAACACCATGGCCAGTGGCGGCGGTATTTATTTCCATCGCCATCGCAGGCGTGCTGATTGGAGGAAAAATCGCGGGGCGACTTTCTGAAAATATGTTGCAGAAAGGTTTTGCCGTGCTGGTTTTTCTAACAGCTGCGTTTGTGATTTGGTCGACACTCGGGCGCGATGGCCTTTGACATGACTGAGGTTCTTGGCAAATTGTCAGCGATTTGCGTCATCTCACTTCATGAATTCCGCCTTTCTCGAAATTTCCATCGTGCTGGTGCTTCTTTTGGCCAATGGCGTGTTTGCCATGACCGAAATTGCGATTGTCTCTTCGCGCAAAGGACTTTTGCAATCGAAGGCCGAAAAAGGAAACAGTGGTGCCGCACGGGCCTTGAAGTTGGCCGATTCGCCCAACCGCTTTCTTTCAACCGTGCAGATCGGCATCACTTTGGTGGGCATCGTCGCAGGTGCATTGGGCAGTGGCACGGTCGCGAGCAAGTTGGCAGAAATTCTCGCCGTGTTTCCGCTCATTGGTGATCAGGCCAAACCGATCTCGCTGGTGCTTGTTATCGGCATTCTCACCTACCTTTCACTGGTCATCGGCGAGTTGGTTCCAAAGCGCTTGGCGATGAAATACCCCGAGGAAATTGCAAGCGCCATGTCGGGCCCGATGGCAGCGCTCTCGAATATCGCATCACCAGCGGTGAATCTCCTCTCGTGGTCGACAGGGACCTTGCTGAAATTTTTCCGTGTCCGCGAAACCGAAGAAGGCGGAATCTCGCGTGAGGAACTGACCGTGCTGGTGAGGCAGGGCATGACCACGGGAACGATCAACCGCATGGAATCGAAAATGATTGAGAGGGTGATTGGGTTCGAAAAACTCGTTGCCTATGACATCATGATCCCGCGGCCAAAAATTTTGTGGATCGAAAAAAATGCCAGTCATGAAGAAGTGTGGCCGGCGATCATGCGTAGCACTCAGGGAATTTTTCCCGTCTATGAAGGGCGTCGCGAAAACCTTCAGGGAATGGTCTCGATCAAGGACATTTACGGTCAGCTCTCCACGCAAAAGTCAGTGGATTTTGCGGCGATCATGAAACCGCCGCTGTTGGTGCCAGAGACCCAGAAAGCCAGCGTTTTGCTCGAAACATTTCGTCAGACAGGACAGCGTGCTGCTTTGGTGTTGGATGAGTTCGGCAGCGTGATGGGCATGGTGACACTGATCGATCTGATGGAAACAATCGTCGGCGATGTGCCATCGATGGAGGAGCAGATGGCGATGCCGGTGCGTCAGCGAGAGGACGGCAGCTGGTTGATTGATGGGCTTTTTGAAATCGAAAAGCTGCCGGATCGCCTTGAGGGATTTGTCTTGCCCGAGGGTGGTGGTGACGAATTCCAAACCGTCTCCGGTTGGCTGGTCAAGGAGCTGGGTCGCATTCCGGTGGAGTCCGATAAGATCAGCGCGGGTGAGTGGACCTTTGAGGTCATCGACATGGACAGCATTCGCGTCGACAAGGTCCTGGCAGTGAGACAGGTGCTATGTCACTCGAGTGTCGATGATGCGTGAATCGCGCATGCTTTCGCTCTCGCAAAAATTCCTGCTTGAGGTTGCAGCCAAGCTCATACGAGTGCTAGGCTCATGTCTTTGAATTCACCCATGAAATATTCTCTCATCGTCACTCATCCCGGCAGTTCCCACAAAGACGAATTTCTTGCCTGTTGTGTTTTGCTCGCGGTGAGTCCCGCCCCGATTGTGCGCCGCGAACCCACGCCCGACGACCTGGCGGATCCGACGATTGCCGTCGTGGATGTCGGCGGTGAACACAAGCCAGAGATGGGAAATTTTGACCATCACCAATTCCCTCGCGATCACGAACCTCTTTGTTCGCTGAGTTTGGTGCTTCAGCACCTTGGCATGTACGACGATGCTCGTTCGTTTTGTGATTGGCTTGAACCGGCCGAGTGGCTCGACACGCGCGGACCCCAGGAGACATCGAACTGGCTGGGCATCGAGCGGGATACACTGGCGAAGTTGAATTCGCCCGTCGATGTCACCTTGCTGAGGCGTTTTGCCATTTCCTGTCGATTGGAAAAAGGATCGGTTCTGTGGAAGATGATGCGCTGGATTGGCGAGGATCTTGTGGCCTACATCAAGGGCTTGCGAAAGCGTTTGGATTTCATCGGCGAGATCAGCGAGTTTTGGGAGATCGAGTGCGGCGGCGAATCATTCCATGTGCTTTACCTCCCACGCACCAACCCTTTGCCCGACGAACCCTCGTCCGGTGTCGGTCGATTCATCATGCGCCATCCCGAAGGAAATAAAATCGTCGGCATGGTTTATCCCGACCGGCGCAGCAAAGGTTTCGGTCTTTCGCGTCACAATGATCATCAACGACTTGATTTCACCCGCATTGGTCAATGCGATGATGTGCATTTCGCCCATGCGCGGGGCTTTGTCGCCAAGACTTCATCGACCGATCCGCAAAGGCTTCGCGAATTGCTACGCATGAGCTGGATCCGTGAGTGAGTTGAATCAGACGGGCACTCGCGTCCAGCGACGGATGTCGAATTGCGCATGGCTTTCAACGAGTGTCGAGTGCGGGAACTCGTCTTCGAAGCGCGGCAAGCGGGTATCACCCTCATGGTCCTCGCGCACATGCGTGACGAGAATCTCGTCGGTGAGCGGAAGAAATGCCTGATAGATCTCCGCGCCACCAATGATGTAAACCGTACCACCGATGTCGGAAAGTTTGGCAAGTTCCTCTGGGCTGTGGATCACCTCGATGTCCGGAGCTGACCAGTTCGGGTCGCGCGTGAGAACGATGTTGCGGCGCTTGGGCAGTGGACGACCGATGGATTCGAAAGTCTTGCGCCCCATCACGATCGGGTGACCACTGGTCGTGCGTTTGAAAAATGCGAGATCGTCGGGCAAGTGCCATGGCAGCGTGCCATTGCGACCGATCACACGGTCGGAAGTCATGGCGACGATGGCGACGAGATGCATGGACGCTGAAATTACCATTCGCTGCCGAGTCCGTATTTGCCCGCCGTGACAAGCAGGTCCTCGCGCATCGGCCATTCGTCGGGACGCTCGCTGACGCTGTGCCGTTTGCTTGCGCCCTTGAGGCTCATGCATCCGGTGTTGTCGCCAATCTTGCGAACGGCTTCGACTTCTTCGGTGCTGAGTCGAATGTCGGGCAAGGCGGCAAATTCGCGGATTTTTTCTTCGATCGGTCGCGCACGATCGCCAGCTTCCTGAATGAAAGTCGGAATGACACACTCAACCGCCGGATGACTGAGATTCCAGATCGATGCAAATTGGATCATCGTGAGTCCGTGCTTCTCTGCAATCGGTCGCATGCGATCGGCTTTTTCCATGCCATGTTGAACCCAACCTTCGGGTCGGTAGGTCCGATGATCGCCAGGTTTGAAAATGTGACCTTCGCGGGTGAGGTCGTCATGAAACACACCACCGTGATCGACGACGCGAGTCATCACTTTCACTCCGTGCTGTTCGCAAGCCGGCAGCGTGAGCCCGACCGGCCATGGCTCGAGTGGATTGAGAATGAGCATGGCCCAATCGATCAAATCACCGAAGCGTTCGAAGGCGCCGACGAGATCGAGTGAGAAACCATTCGCGGGTCCAGGCGCGATGCCAAGCATGCGAGTGAGACCCTGATCCTTGGCCGATTTCATCGCGTTCCAAAGTGCCTCGCTGGTGTAGCCGAGTTCGTCGGGGTTGTGCAGCATCAGCAGATCGAAGTGATCTGATCCGCAGC
>JBMTCI010000066.1:0-5809 GCA_049430745.1 Luteolibacter sp.
ACAAATTTGAACCACGCCTTTGGTGAGCTTGCGAAGAATTGCAGTGTCTCGGGTACAATGCGGAGCGAGAGTTTCACTCCCGAGTTTGATAACTTCGGCGAGACATTGAATTGATCGACTGCTGCGGCAAATTCTTCGGAGGGCGTGCGGGTGCCATTGGTTTCCACTTCAAAAATGCAGTCGGGTTGTTGCGCACGGATGTGGTGGATCAATGTGAGAAAATCGTTTTCTTGAAGGAGTGGTTCGCCGCCGGTGATGACCACACGCGGGCAGTGGTGGGACAGAATGATTTTGGCGGCTTCTTCGGGTGAGATCTCGAATGTGGCATCGGCCTTTCGATGCTTGGCGTAGCCCGGGGTCGCATCCTTTTCGTGGGGCCATGGTGTGCCTTCGAAGTTCCATGTGTGATCCGTGTCGCACCAGACGCAGTGGAGGTTGCAGCGCGAGGCGCGGATGAACACGGCGGGAAGGCCGGCGGAGGGACCTTCGCCTTGCAGGGTGTGGAAAATTTCCGGGCCGGTGCCGAGTCGGGCAAGTTTCATGGCAGAGAAATGAAGATCACTATGAACGTTGGTGGACAACAATTTCCATGAGAGTTATGAATTGCTGCATGAGCATCATCACTGGCAGGGGCGATTCAGGCGAGACCGATTTGTTGTTTGGCAAAAAGATCGCCAAGTCATCGAAGCGCATCGAGGCGTTGGGTTGTGTCGATGAGCTTAATGCCGCCTTGGGCATGGCGCGTGCGGCGGCATCGAATGAGCATTGGATTGGCCTGATCGATGCCTTGCAGGAGCGATTGGTGGGTTTGATGGGTCAGCTTGCGACCTTGCCTGAGGACGAGGCGAGGTATCGGGAGAAAGGTTATGCGTTGATCGACAAGGCCGATGTTGAATGGGTTGAAGCCGAGGCTAAAAAGTTTGAGGACATGGGTGTGCGCTTCACCGGATGGGCGCGGCCCGGAGCCGAGGGAAGTTTGGCGCGAGCGGGAATGGACTTTGCAAGATCACTGGCGCGGCGCGCGGAGAGGTACGTGCTGGCCTTGCATGAATCCGGTGAATCAGTGAGTGAAGAGGTGAGAATTTTTCTCAATCGAGTCGCCGACCTTTTGTGGATTATGGCGAGGGTGGAGAAGTAAGAGGCAAGAAGCCAGAGACAAGAGGAAGGGGTGTTTTTTCAAAATTGGCCGCTGAGTTTGCGGGCGGTCCAGAAGCTCGCGAGGAGTGCGATGAGTGCGGTGACGGTGGCCCAGTGCGACCAGAGTGGTGTGCTTGAGATGATGGGTCGAGGTTCGGGTAAGGCCTTGATATCGTTGATGAGGGAGGGGATTTGATCGGGTTGAATCATGCGACCGCGGGTGATGCGCGCTATTTCTTCAAGCACTTCGGGACGGGCGGGTTGTCCGGTTTTTTCAATCTCCGATCCTTGGGCGACGAGGCTTGTTTCGAGCGGGTTGGATTCGTCCTTGCTGTTGATCACGCGGAGTTTCCAAGTGCCGGGTTGATCGATGGTGAAGCGTCCGCTGAAAGAACCCCAGGTGGATTCCAATTTCTCAAGACTAAGGCGTTGGGCGCGTCCGTCGGGTGAGGTCAGGTCGACATCGACGCCGCCATCGCGAAGCGGTGAGCCATCGGGTTCGAAGGCGTTGGCGTTGATCGTGACCATGTCACCAGTTTGCGGTCGTTCGGGATTGAAATAAACGCGCACGCGTTTTCCGGCGGCCATGTTGCGTTGGTAGGACATCCAGCGTGCGACCTGGCCCCAGAAGCGGTAGTGGTAAAGGTCTTCCACGCCGCGACGCCAGCGCCATGCCGAGTCGATGCCCATGAAGAGGACCTTGCCGTTGCCTGCTGATTTCGTGACTAGCATGGGCGTGGGTCCGAACTTGCCGCGGTTGTTGCCATGCACAGCGAGCACCTCGGCGCCGGCCTTGGCTTTGATCACCGGAGCATGCCAGTAAAAACCCGGAAGCTGTCGCCAGACTTCGGGGTTTTCCTCCTCGTTTTCGCCGAGCAGCGTGAGCAAAGAAGAGCGGCCTTCGGAGGTGAGGGTGAGTGGAGTGGCAAGCGGGTCGCGGATGCCGTTGCGTTGCGTGTCGTCGAGCACGACCGGCATCAGGTCGGCGAGTTCGGTATCGAGCAAAGAAAACTGATGACCTTTGCTGCCGGGAAGAAAGACCACGCCCGATGCCTGATTTTCCACAAGCCCGCGGATGAGTGAGCATTGTTCTTTGGTGAGTTGATTGTTGCCGATGCCGACATCGCCGAGGAAAATCACATCGTAGGGCGCGAGCTCTTCGGGTTTTGATGGGAAAGAGGAAATGTAGTGGGGTCCGCCACCAAGCCCAAGGGTCGGGTGAAACAGCAGACACGACAACTCAACGCCGGGGTCGCGTGAGAGCGCGTTGCGCAGGAATCGATATTCCCATCGCGGGCGGCTTTCGACGACGAGCACGCGGATTTTTTCCGGGCGTCCGGCGATGGAAAATTTGCGGGTGTTGTTGGTCGCGATGAGTTCGCGCTCGTGCACGGGCAGTGAGATCTCGAGGGTGGATGAGCCTTCCTTGCGTATGCGCCAGAGCAGAGATTCGTAGGTTTCCGCGTTGGGCGGAATAACGATGCTTTTTGACTGCTCGTTTCCTTTTTCATCGCGCACGCGAATGACACTGCGGACTTCGCGGTCGAGTGATGAGCGGATCGTGAAGGGGATTTGCACATTCTCTCCGACAATGCCGTAGCTTGGTGCGTTGACCGTGAGAATTTCGATGTCAGGCAGGCGCTGGGTGCTGCCGACGGGTATTACTAAGAGAGGGATGTTTCGAACGCGTAATTTTTGTGCGGCGGCGACGGGTGGTTGACCCATGTTGTGATCGCCATCGCTGAGCATGATGACCGCGCGGAGGTTGTCGTGTCGCTTGAGCGTATCGTTGAGCGCGGCGTCGATGTTGGTGCCGCTGACCGCATCGGGTGCGGCTTTCGCAAAAGGAATGCGAAGGACTTCGTTTTCGCCGTTTGCTGAGAGCGGGCTCCAAAGCTCGGACGCGAGCGTCGCAGAGGTCAATTCGGCGCGCGAAACCACCTTGGCTTCGCTGCTTGGTGTGGCAGGCATTGGCGCGTCGATGGTTTCCATCGATTTCGATGCATCGTGCAAAATCACGATTTGAGGTTTGGTCGAAGGGTGCAGGGTTTTGCGCCACTCGGGTTGCATCAGCATGATCACGATCACGGTGACGACTGTGAGGCGAAGTGATTCAAGCGCGAGCGTGCGTCGGGGTCGCGGCGAGCGTTTGATAGCGATGAATGATAGGATCCCTGTGAGGATCAGCGCAATCGTGCCGATACTTATGCTTGTGGGAGTTGGTGAGAAGTGGAGCAAGTTGATGCGTCAGTGAAAATGTTTCATCCGCGACTCGGTGCGCCTGTGGCTTGTGGAGCACGCGGAGCTTTGGGGTTGAGGCATAGGATCGCTTCGGCGATCAGAAACAAAAGCATGGCACAGAGAAAAAAGCGCCATGCTTCGAATGAGCCTTTGCCATCGGTGTTCTTGCCTGCTTGGTCGAGGAGGGTGTGTCGCGTGCCTTGAAGCAGCGCGTTGATGGCGTTGTGGTTTAGCGATTCAGGTGCGTCTTCGATCTCTGGTCGGTTGATGGCAAGGAGGCCATTGGTGGATTTTTCCACGCCTGCGAGGAATGCGTCATCGGTCATTTCATCGTCTTGAATTTTGAGGCGGATTCGAGTACCGGAATTTCGGATGAGCGCATTTTCAGCGCCAACGGTGGTGAATAGTGAATTTTGGAAACGCTCGTTGCCTTCGTGAATGATGCGTTGGACGAGCGGCAGAAGCACATCGGCATCGCCGAGGTTGGACCACGCATAATCGGGCACGGTACCAAGAAACCAAGCGGTGCCGTGATCGAAGATGCGGCGCACGAGAGCGGGTTGCTCATCCTCCCAGCGGGCAAGGGTGGTGGCATCGCCTTCGAGGATTTGGCGACGCAGTGCCTTGAGTCTTTGTGCGGCGACGGGAGATCCGTCGAGCCCGTCGCGTAGTGGACCATCGTCGCGGTTCCATTCTCTCAAAGTGAAAAATTTTCCGATCGGTGCGATGCTGGTTTGACTCCATCCGAGGTTGTTGAAGGTGGTGCTAGATTGAGTGCCTGGCGCGAAAAAACACACATGTCCGCCTGACACGAGGAAGCGGCGCATGGCTTCGGCGGCCGCGCCATCTGGCAATGGTGCAGCCCACAGAACGGCGGCGAGCTCAGGTGAAATTTTTTGCGCGGCTTGATCAGGTGAAACGATGGTCGCATCCATGTTCATGTCTGGCGGTGCTGCCGCGAGTGATAGGTAATCAGCGGTCTCACCGGGAGGAGCGACGACGAGTGACACGGCTTTTCGTGACGGGCCGTAAACGAAGTACGAGGTGTTGTCGCGAAGATTCGAATCAGCGGCAAGCGTGAGCCAACCATGACCCGTGCTTTGCGAGTTGGGCAACGCAATGCGCTTTTGAAAGCGAGAGATCGTGCCGTTGATTGCGATGCTTTCGACGATGTTGGATTCGTTCAGGTGGGTGGTAAGTGTCGCGGGTGCATCTTTGTTCGCGGTGTCGCGATGAATTTCCACATCGAGCAGCAATTCATCGCCGACGCGGCGCGAATCGGTGATGCGAATGGCGTCGTTGGGTCCGCCCGCATTGGTCATCGAAAGGATGCGAAGCGTCGGTGCCTTGGGCATACTGGCAATCGTCGATCGGATCGAATTCCAGCGGTCATCGGAGGGTAGCCAGTTGCTGGATTGAAGATCTGAGGCGATCCAAATTTCCGAAGGTCCGGCGACATCGGTTAGAAAAGCAAGGGCGCGACCCAGCAGGGCTGGGATGTCCGCAGCTGTGTCGGTGGGTGAGGTTGATGAAAGGGTGGAGAGAAGTTCGGGCGAGGCGATTTCCTGCAGTTCTCCGCTGGCGCTATCGATCAGCGAGAGGCGCGGGTTGCCGAGGTTTTTAATGGTTGTTGAAATTTTTTCCAAAGCCGCCTCGCGTCGGGATTGGTTGGAGGTGGTTTTCATTTCCATCGATGCGGAGCGATCAAGGATCAGCACCACCGCGCTGATCGATCCGCTTCCCCATCCAATGATTTCCGAAATCACTGGCCTTGCGACGGCGATGGCGAGGGCAATGAGCCCCAAAGCGCGACAGGTCAGAATCGCGATGTGACGCAATTTTTTTTCACCGCGATACTGGCGGGTGGCACTGAGCAGGAAGCGCATCGCTGCCCATGGAATCGTCTTGTGCCGTCGTCGGTTGACGAGATGAATGACCACCGGCACAGCTGCGGCGAGCAGAAACCAAAGCAGTGCTGGAGATAAAAAATGCATCGAAATAAGCGCAAAATCTTAAGTACCAAATTTAAAACGGCAGATGATGATTCAGTGCTTTGTCCTCAAGATTCTTGTCGTGAGAAATTCGCGAAGCAGTGATTCGACGGGAGTGTTTGTCGTCACGAGGCGGTAATCGCAGCGTGCTTCAGCGCATTCGAGGCGGACTGATTTGAGAAAGGTATCGAGAGCGATTTGGTATTCCTCTGCGATGAGCTCAGGTTCGGCGACGATGGAGTGGTTGTTTTCCATGTCGACAAACCGATGGGGGCGTTCGAAATCGAAATGCATTTCCGCAGGATCCATCACGTGAAAGACTGAAACATCGTGTTTTTGCTGTTGGAGGTGACGCAGCGCGTTGGAGAGAGGGGCGGTGTCGGTGAGGAGATCCGAGAGAATCACCACGAAGGATCGTCGCGGGGCTTTTGAGGCGATGG
>JBMTCI010000067.1:0-5799 GCA_049430745.1 Luteolibacter sp.
GTGCGGTAGGAAATGACTGGGATTTTGCCGAGCTGTGATTCGGTGGCGGCGAGTTCTTGGAGAAAACTGCTACCCGGGCGCATTTGTTTCGCGCCCTTGCTTGGGTGAAACCAGGCCATGACGGTGCCTTGATGCGGTGACGAGATCGTGATGAGTCTTTGGCAGCGTTTGGCACCGCCGAGTTGCTGCAAATAATGACGCGCGACGAGTCCACCCATGCTAAAGCCGATCATCGAGAACGATTGCTGATTGGGGATTTGATCCTCGATTTCCTGTCGCAAGTGTTCGGCGAGTGACTCGATGCCATGTCGAGCGTCTCGCGGTCGCAAGTTTGGCGCGAGGCAAGAATGACCGTTGCGTTCGAGTTGACGACGCAAGGATTTGAAAACGGATCCTGTGTCCATGAATCCGTGCACTAAGACCACATGCGATGTTCCTCGTTCGTGAAGCTCGGTGCTCATTGCGATCGAATTCATGGCAAACACGGCATCAAGCGGCCCTGCGTGCGGCAATTTTTAACCGGGTGGCCAATCGAGTGGGCGTCCGCCCATGAGATGGATGTGCAGGTGGGGGACAGTTTCGCCGCCATCGCGACCGTTGTTGATGACGAGGCGGAAACCGCTCTCGGCGATCCCTTGTTGGGTGGCGATGGTTGACGCGGCGAGGAGGAGTTTGCCAAGCAGGGTGGCATCGTCCGAGCTTGCAGCGGCGACACGAGGGATTGGTTTTTTTGGGACCACTAAAATATGGACGGGCGCTTGTGGTGAGATGTCGCGAAACGCAAGGCAGTGATCGTCCTCATGGACGATGTCTGCGGGGATTTCGCGGTCTCGGATTTTTTCAAAAAGTGTTTTTTCCTGCATGGGAGGGTGCGTGATGGCAGGATTCATAACTTTTCGGCTTGGTCTTCGTCGAGAAAATCCACGTTCGGCAAAACATGATGATCACTGCGATTCCGTGATTCCATTCGAGGGGTCCTCTCTTCATGATGAGAGGCGTGAACGAGAAAAATTTATCCACGGGACTGGACGCGGCGGATCCTGAGATCACCGAAAAGGACATCGAGGCGCACAAGATGTTTGAGCTCGAGCTGCCTGACCGCACGCTGCTGTCTGGTCCGAGCTCGCGGGTCAAGGACTTGAGTACGTTGTTTCGGGTCTGCGTGGACATGCTAAAAGCGTTTCGCGTGCTGCATTTCGTGGGGCCCTGTGTCACCATCTTCGGCTCGGCACGCGTGGCCCCGGGATCGCGGTACTATGAAATGGCGCGGCGAATGGGGCAGGAAGCTAGTCGATTGGGTTTCACAGTCATGACCGGTGGTGGCCCGGGAATCATGCAAGCTGGCAACCAAGGCGCCTATGAAGTGGGGGGGCGTTCGGTTGGGGTCAATATCGAGTTGCCTTTCGAACAGCATCTTAACCCCTACGTGCATCGATCGCTGACCATGCGGCATTTCTTCACGCGCAAGGTGGTCTTGGTGAAATATTCCTACGCGTTCATCGTGATGCCGGGCGGCGCGGGAACGATGGATGAAATGTTTGAGACCATGACGCTGATCCAGACCGGCAAGCTCAAGGGCTTTCCGATCATTCTCATGGGCAAGGAATACTGGAAGCCCTTGATGGAATTTGTTTATCGCATGGCCGACGAGGGAATGATCAGCGCCGATGATCCCGAGTTGATATTTTTCACCGACGATGTCGATGCGGCGGTGGCGCATTTGCAGCGTCATGCCGTGAGGCAGTTTGGTTTGCGTCGCAAACCGATGCCCAAGCCGATTCGGATTCTTGGGGAAAAACCGATGCCTTGAAGTGTCAGGCATTTGGCAGGAAATATCCGCGCTGTTTCGCCGATATGTCCATGCCGAGTTTTTCCATTACTGCGAGCATGTCCTCCCAGATCATACGCTTCACCGCGAGGCTCTCGCCGGATTGCAGGAGGTAGCTCGGGTGGTAGGTGACACGCAGGGGGATGCCATCGAACTCGTGCCAACTTCCGCGCATCGACGCGACTGTCGAATCGGATTGCAGCAAGGCCTCGAGCGGGGTGGCCCCGAGTGCGATGATGCATGCGGGACGCACGATGCGAATTTCTTCGCGAATCACCGGAATAAAAGCCGCAACCTCTGCCGCTGAAGGCTTGCGGTTGTTGGTCGTTTGCCGCGGTGTGGCGGGGCGAAATTTGACGAGGTTGGTGACATAAACCTCATCGCGGTCGAGTCCCATGGCCTCGAGGATCTTATCGAGTTTTTTGCCAGCCGGTCCTTCGAAGGGGCGCAGTGCTTTCTCCTCTTCATGGCCAGGTGCCTCACCAATCAGCATGAGACGTGCATCGGGACTGCCTGATGAGAAGACCAGTGTTTGGCGAAGGGTGCAGGGGAAATTTCCTCCAAGCCATCCGCGTACTTGTTGTTCGAGTTGCGCGAGTTGCTCGGATTTTGAATTGGATGAGGAGACCGTTTTGAGCTCGGGCAATGCGATGTCATCGGCCTTGTGAGATGCTGTGACATTTTTGGTTGAAGCGCGAGGCGTGGAAGCTGAGCTGTCTATTTTTGCAGGCGACTTTGTTGCCATCTGGCGAAGGACCTGGCGTGCATCGGAATCCAGCAGAACATGGCTGCGGCCTTTTTCTTTTTCTGATTCGAGAAACCTCACCAAGTGTCGCATTACTGTGACATTTTGCGCTGATTCATTTTCGGTGATGGCTGATGAATTACTCATGACGATGTTTTACACGCTCATGTTTGCCTGACGCCGGGCGATGTCCCATGCTTTTTTAGGGACGAGTTCTCGCCATTGGGGGTCATCTTTCAAGATCATGCGCGAAACATCGCGGCTCGTGAAGTCGAGAAGTGCGTCGCTTTCGCAGGGAATCGCACGAATGCGGCCGTTCTCAACAAAGTGCTCGTAGAGGTGCTTGCAGTTTTCTGGCGCATGAAAATTTTCAGCGGTGACCAACTCTCCGGTTTTGCGGTTTTTCCACGGGAAAACCTCGAGCGTGACCCCCTTTTTGAAGAGTCGGCCGAATGACTCGAGCAGTCCGCCCGCGAGGTTTTCCGACCACTTGGCTTTGAAGAGTTCGTTCAGGAGTCCGATGCTGAGGATGATCCCAACCGGACTGTCGGTGCAGCGATTGAGAAACGCCGCGATGCGGTGGAACTCAGCGCAGCGCGAGACAAGAACGGTTTTACCGAGTGACTGGAGGGCATCCGCGCGATCGATGAAATCGACCGGATCGACGCCGGATCCACGCAGGAGGTTGTGCATGGAAATTTCGCAAAGTTCGATTTCGCGTCCCTTTTCCTCCGCTGTCAGCGATTGTGCAAATTGCTGACGCGCACCCGCGAGCATCTCGAGGTGGATGTTCATCACCGGATTGAAACTTCCACGAAGTAGAAGCACCGGGCGGTGGTAAAGGGCCTCGGCGGGTTGGACGACTTCGCCGTTGGGGAGGAACATCGTCGCATCGGTGAGTCCGCTTTGGACCAGTTGAAGAGCGCACAGACGATTGTCGAAGAATCCGTAGCCGTGGCCGCTGAATTTGAGAAGGTCGATCTCGACCCTTCCACTGTTGAGGTTGTCCGTCAGTGACTCTGTGAACTCATTGAGGTGACCACGGTGGCGAAAGGCGGCGTAGATTAGGTTGAGCCCGACAATGCCGAGAGCTTCCATTTGATCGATGGATCGCTGGTCGAGCAGTCGAATGTGGATGACAATGTCCGAGGGCGGATCACCGGGCTTGATTTGAAATCGTATGCCAAGCCAGCCGTGGCACTCGCCGGAATCGCGATAGCCGCGTGCGCGAACGGTGTTGCAGAACGAAAAAAATGTCGTGTCCGCTCCGCGTTTCGGTGCGAGGCGATCAAGAAGGATGCCATATTCGTGACGCAACATGGCCGAGAGCCTTTCGGCAGAGACATAACGGCCAGTCTTGCCGTAGATCTCATCGCTCATGGTCATGTCATACGCAGATATCGTTTTGGCCACGAGACCAGCGGTGCCTGAGGCGCGGAAAAACCAGTTGGCAGTCTCTTGGCCAGCACCGATTTCAGCAAGCGTGCCGTAAACCTTCGGATCGAGGTTGAGCTCGAGCGCCTTGTCGTAGGAGCTTGGTTTCATGGGGGCGGGGAAGTGGGTACGACCCATCCGTTGCTGATCACGCGTTCGATGATGACTTGATTGTTGGTCGCTGCATCCTTGGGAAACTTAAGTGAGAGCGTGAAGAAGCTGTCTTGGGGGCCATGCGACTCGGCGATTTTTTTTGCTTCGGCTGAATCTCTTTCGACATACCCGTAGAGTCGCTGCGTTTCATCAAATGAGAACAAAATGTAGGGCTTCCATTTTTTCTCATCCGTGAAGTTAAAGTTGAAGTAATTGGACTTGTTGAGCTTGACCCTGAAAAGCGTGCCGGTGGTCGGCTTTGCAGCCATGAATTCCTCCCAGCCCATTTCGCACCAGCCGACCCAACTCTCCCAATCGATGCGTATGCCCTCAGCGGTATCAACAAAGATCATGGTTCGATCGGCGAAGTCCTTGGTGCGAACTGAAACCGAGATGAAATCATCCGACTTCCTGATTTCTTCGGTCGGGTTGAAGTCATGCAAGCCACCCATATCGATCATGCCATCGGGATGGAGCTTCATGATGCGCGGGATGGTGGCATCGGGGTTGCGAACAAGTGGCCTCAACTCCTCGACCGATTGAGCTGACAAAAATTTTCCGGCCAGCACCTCTGCATCGGTTATGAAATTTGGATCGATTTTCGGAACATCGGGTTCGGCCGGTTTGGCTTCTTTGGGGGCGGGTGGGGGCGACGTGATGGCTGGCACTTCGACTGTTTGGCTGGTCTGCGAGGAATTGGTCTTGTTTTGGTCCAGCATGAACCATGCCAGCAGCGCGCTGGTGACGAGGATGCTCAGCAGCATGAGGACTTGAGCACCTCGCTTGCGCCTGCCTCTGCGCACCAACTTGGGCTCATTTTCTTTTTCCCAGGAAAAATTGTCCTTGGGCCGATTGCGTTTGCGGCGTTTTCGGATTTTTTTAGGCCCCTTGCTTGATGTCACATCATCGGGGATGGACTCGACAGCTGACGAGTGTTGATCGGGAATTTGCAGCAACTGATGGCAAGCTGGGCAGCAGGCTCCGCGATCATCGTCGTCGGCGGGAAACTTGAAAACCAAACGACATGTCGGGCAGACATACGCATTCCAGCGGCGTTTTTCCGTCATGTCTGTCACGACCTGAGCATGCGCGATGCTCCATGCGACTGCAAGCCCCGCGGCAGTGGATCTGGGTGAATTCCGAAGCTTGAACAAAGGGTCATCACCAGCGACAAAGGGGCCTGATGAGTGGAAATTTTGACCAACGGATCGAACGGCGAGGGACGGGTTGCATCAAGTACGACCGCAGGCCGGAGCTGGATCCATTTTGGGTCGCGGACATGGATTTTGCATCTGCGCCTGTGATTCTTGAGGCCTTGCATCGGCGTGTGGATCACGGCGTGTTCGGCTATGCGCATCCGCATTCGGGGCTCAACGAGGCCGTGCTCAATTATCTGCGCGTTCGGCGCGGGGTTGAAATTCCGCTCGATCAGATCGTGCATCTGGGCGGATTGGTGCCGGCCTTGTCGCTTGCGGTGAGGGCCTTTTGTCAAGGCGGAGCGGTGATGACCTGCACGCCGGTGTATCCGCCATTTCTTGCGGTGCACCACGATGCAGGCGCGAAATTAGTGACGGTTGATCATGTCAAAACCGATTTGGGTTGGAGCTTTGATTGGGAGGCGATGGAGCGTGCGGTGACA
>JBMTCI010000068.1:0-5731 GCA_049430745.1 Luteolibacter sp.
ACCTTCGCGGCATGATCGAAAAATTTCCCAACGATGATCTGCTGCGCAACAACGCCGCATGGTTTGCATCGCGCGCGGCGCGTGAACTCGAAACGGCCGAGAAGGACATCACCTCGGCGCTAAGCCACAATCCGAATGTAGCTGCCTACCTTGACACCATGGCCGAGATCGAATTTGCCAAAGGAAACCGCGCCAAGGCGGTCAAGTGGTCGATCCGCGCGCTCGAGCATGCTCCGCTTGATGATCAGATCCGCCGTCAGTCGTCGCGCTTCCGCAGCGGACCTTTTCCCGTGAAGTGAGATCCAAGCGGGTTTTTCTTCCGCACGCGGCTTGACATGGAGGCCCGTCTGCGGCGGGATTCCCGCCCCATGGCTAAGCTCTCGATTCGCAATCTCGATGTTTCCGGCAAGGAAGTTCTCATGCGCGTGGACTTCAATGTCCCGCTCAAGGACGGAGTCATCACCGACGACACCCGCATTCAGGCAGCAGTGCCAAGCATCAAGCACCTCGTCGAAGGCGGAGCCAAACTGGTGCTTTGCTCGCACCTGGGTCGTCCAAAAGGCGGACCCGAAGCAAAGTACTCTTTGGCACCGACCGCTGCACATCTCGGATCGATTCTCGGCAAGACCGTGAAACTCGCGCCCGACTGCGTGGGTGCTGAGGCCGCTGCCATGCGTGCCGCGCTCGGTGCTGGCGAGGTGTTGATTTTGGAAAACACCCGTTTTCACGCCGAAGAAGAGTGCAACGACAAGGACTTCGCCAAACAGCTCGCGGGCAGCGCCGAAATTTATGTCAACGACGCCTTCGGCACCGCTCACCGCGCACACGCCTCGACCGAAGGGGTGACCCATTTCATCCCGACTTCGGCGATGGGCTTCCTCATGGAGCGCGAGCTTCAGTACCTTTGCGATGAGCTCGAAAATCCGGCCAAGCCTTTCCTCGTGATCATGGGCGGCGCGAAAGTTTCCGACAAAATCCAAGTGATCACCGCGCTCATGGAGAAGGCCGATGCCTTCCTGATCGGCGGTGCGATGGCCAACACCTTCCGCAAGGCGCAAGGCTATCACACCGGCAACAGCCGCGTCGAAGCCGACAAGCTCGATCTCGCTCTCGAGATCCTCGCCAAAGCCAAGGCCAAAGGCGTGCGTTTCTTGCTGCCCGCCGACACACGCATCACCCAAGAGTTCAAGGACGGAGCCGCCACTCAGGTGACCGCTCCTTACGAGCAAGGTGGTGAAACTCCCGATGGCTGGGAGGGCATCGACATCGGCGACGTCGCAATCCGCGAATTCAGCGAAGAAGTTGCCAAGGCCCGCACCATCATCTGGAACGGACCGATGGGAGTTTTCGAAATCGAAAATTTCGCCAAAGGCACGCGCGCGATTGCCGAAGCGGTGGCGCAAGCAACCTCGAAGGGCGCGGTGACCATCATTGGCGGCGGCGACTCGGTGACCGCGGTCAACCAGTTCGGCCTCGACGACAAGATGACCTTCATTTCGACCGGCGGCGGCGCTTCGCTGGAACTCCTCGAAGGTAAGGAGCTGCCCGGCGTGGCGGCACTCAACAATGCCTGATCAATTATTTTCACAACACCGAATCCACAGCCACTCATGAACCGCAAACCGATTTTTGCCGCCAACTGGAAGATGAACAAAGGAGCCTCGGAGACCGAGGACTTCGTCAAAAGTTTCATCACCAAGATCCAAGGTCTCAACCTGGCCTGTGAGATCGTGATCGCGCCGCCCTTTGTTTCGCTGCCGAAACTGGCCGAGACTCTGCACAGCGCGGGTCAAAATTCCCAAGCGATCCAAATCGCCGCACAAAACTGCTCGCAATTTGATCCGGGTGCCTACACCGGCGAGGTGAGCGTGATGATGCTGCGCGAGTTTTTCGTGCACTATGTAATCCTTGGTCACAGCGAGCGTCGCTCGATTTTCGGCGAGACCGACGAGATCATCAACGCGAAGATGCTCAAGGCCCGCGACGCAAAGCTGAAGCCGATCTTCTGCATCGGCGAGACCCTTGCCGAGCGTGAGGGAGGTCAGCTGGAAGCGGTGCTGCGCCGTCAGGTCACCGAAGGCCTCAAGGGCCTGACCGAAAAAGACATGGCCGAAACGGTCATCGCATACGAACCAGTCTGGGCCATCGGCACGGGAGTCACCGCCACCTCGCAACAAGCGCAAGATGCCCATGCCTTTGTGCGTTCGCTGGTTTCCGAACTCTACGGCGCCGACACCGCCGCACGGATCCGCATCCAGTACGGTGGCAGCGTCAAGCCCGGCAACGCCGCCGAGTTGATGGCCTGCCCGGACATCGACGGTGCGCTTATTGGTGGCGCCGCGCTCGAGCCGCAGAGCTTCATGGAGATCATCCGCAACGGCTTGGCAAACTGAGCGGGCGATCCGAATGGATTTTTCCCGCTTTTCAGCGAGCTCGGTCGCGGCTAGGTTCAGATCCATGTTCCGAGCCTTTTCCAAGGTCGCTCTCGTCTTAGTGGCTCTGCATTCAGCGCTTTGCGCCGACCATGTCATCGCTACGGGCGGACCAGCTCTGCGCAAATGGGAGGACCTGCGGACCAAGGAAGATCAGCACGATCGCTGGTGGGCAAACTTCGTGAGGGCATCGACCCTCCGCATGGCAGAGATCCGCAAGGCTTACGGGTCGAACGCGCCCTTGGTCTGGATCGTTTACCAACCATCCTATCAAGCTCGCTCACGAGAGGATGGAAAACCGTACACCACCTGGATCTCTGAGGTGGCGGCAAAGCGCAATGCGACGCTCATTTGGTTCAACGACTCGGCCTCTTTCATCCGTGCGATGAACTCTCGTCCAAAAGGCTCGATCCAAACCTTTGACTATTTCGGTCATTCGAATCGTCACGCCTTCATGTTCGAGTACGGCGCCGACATCATGGCCGCGTCGACCGCCTGGCTTCATGAGCGCGACTTATCCAAAATCAAGTCATCGATTTTTGCGCGCAACGCGTACTGCAAAAGCTGGGGCTGTCACACGGGTGAAAGCATGAGCGCGATCTGGAAAGACAAGATCGGTATACCGCTTGAAGGTGCGACAGGCGCAACCACTTACACGGTCATTAGCCAAGGTCAACTTCCCGTATCGCGCGGCAGTTGGCGTCGCTGACATCCACCCTCCCTTTCAACAAACACTTCTCACGACACACCAAGCCCATCCATGAAACTCGCCGAACTCCAGGAACTCCACTCGTTGCCGTTTTTTGATCTGCTCAAGCGCGCCCGCGAGGTCCACGAGCAGTCATGGCCCGATGGCAAAATCCAGCTCTGCACACTGCTGTCGATCAAAACCGGCGGATGCTCCGAAGACTGCGCGTATTGCTCGCAATCGGCCCGCTACGAAACCGATATCGAGCGTCAGGCACTGCTCGAGCGCGACGAAGTGATGCAACACGCGCTCGCGGCCAAACGCAATGGATCGACGCGCTTCTGCATGGGCGCCGCATGGAAAGGTGTGCGCGGCGGCACCGAGAAATTTGAAAAGGTCCTCGATATCGTACGCGATGTGGCGTCGCTGAACATGGAAGTCTGCGTCACGCTCGGCGAACTGGGACCCGAAGAAGCCAAGCAGCTTCGCGAGGCGGGGGTCACGGCCTACAACCACAATCTCGATACCTCACCCGAGCACTATCCGAACATCGTCACCAGTCACACCTACGAGGATCGACTTCGTACGATCCGCAATGTGCAGGACGCGGGCATTTCCGTTTGCTGCGGCGGCATTCTTGGATTGAGCGAAACCATCACCGACCGCCTTCGCATGTTGGAGGTCATTTCCAACTTCAATCCGCAACCCGAGAGCGTACCGATCAATTCGCTCATGCCGATGCCCGGCACTCCGTTGGCCAACAGCCCGCAGGTCGACCCCTTCGATCTGGTGCGCATGATCGCCTGCACCCGCATCGCCGTGCCCAAGGCGAAGGTGCGACTCTCAGCCGGACGCACGAGGCTCTCGGATGAAGTCCAAGCCCTCTGTTTCTTCGCTGGTGCCAACTCGATTTTCTACGGCGAAAAACTGCTCACCGCCGACAACCCCGAAGCGGAAAAGGATCGTGCTTTGCTCGCCAAGCTTGGCTTGGAAACTCTCGAGCCCGACATGTCGCTGGCCGCGCCCGATCTCGATCCCAGCCTGCCCGCCAGTCCGTCGGTCGGCTGCTGCGGCGGCCCTGCCAAACGCGATGAGGCAGCGACCGCAAAAGCGGGTTGCTGCTAAGCAGAGGCGCGTCTCTCATACGCGTGAATTGCCAAAAACCCGTTCTCGACACGGATGGGGCACGACCCTAGTTTGGCCGTTCATTCAAATACCGCATGAAACACACCATCACTTCCGGCGTCCTGATTCTTGGGCTCGCCGCTACCGCCATCGCACAGAACAAGCCGGCCGCAGCCAAGGCTGACAAAAAAGCCGCCACTCCCGCCGCTGAAGCACCTGCCAAACCCAAGGCCGACCCCGCTGCCAGCAAATCCGATTCATCCTACGCGCTCGGCTTCAGAACCGGCGGAACCTTTGGTCAACAATTCGGACGCTTTGGCGTGACCGCTGCCGACCTCGAACAATCTGCCTTCATGCAGGGCTTCATCGACGCGATCAAAAACGGCAAGCCATCGATCGAAGAAGCCCGTTTGCAATCCGCCATGGAAGCACTCGGCACCATGCTCCAGGAGCGTGAGAAAAAACTCGCCGAAGAAAACCTCGCCGCTGGTGCCAAGTTTCTTGAAACGAATGGCAAGCGCGAAGGCGTGATCACCACCAAGAGCGGACTTCAGTACGAAGTCATCAACAAGGGTGGCGACAAAAAGTACGAAGCACCCAAGGACGGCAAGGAAGACAACAAGCAGTTCATGGTGAACTACAAGGGAACACTCATCGACGGCAAGGAGTTCGATGCCTCGCCCGCAGGTGAGCCGGTGCCAATGACGCTTCAAGTCGTCGAAGGCTTCAAGGAAGCGCTCACCACCATGCCCATCGGCGCGAAGTGGAAGTTGTTCCTTCCATCCAAATTGGCCTACGGCGAAGAGCGCCGCAGTGCTGACATCGGACCGAACTCCACGCTCATTTTCGAGCTCGAGCTGGTTGCAATCGAGGACGCACCTGCTGAACAAGGAATGCCGTTCCCAATGCCACAGGCGCCTCAAGGCGGAGAGTAATTTACGATCCAATTGAATTCCTCATGGCCGCTCGCGCATCTGCGTGGGCGGCCATTTTTTTGTGGGATTGCAGATCGTGGATGGGGGATTGAATAAAATGCCGATTCTTTCACTTCCCCAATGACCTCTTCTTCTCCGCGTTCCTTGGCGACCTTTGCGCCTTTGCGGTGAATCTTTCTTTCAAGAATCGGCGCTGCGAGGCCGCATCGCCCTACCTTTACACGCTTTCCTTCGCTTCAAACTCTGCCTTGGCGCGCTTGCGGCATTCGGCGACGAAGTGATTGCAGGCCTCGCGGCAGAGGAGGGGAATGGCTTCGTTTTCTGGCAGATCACCAGGGATGCCATTGAAGCGGCTCGCCTCGCTGTCAGCGAGCGGCGTCGCGTCATCGATCTTCCACAGAATTTTCTTCGCACACTGATGAGCGGGTCCACAAACCTTGCGGACAAGTTCTTGCGCACCCTCATCGCTAATGGTGCGGGCAAAGCGGTACATGCCGGTCTGGCGGTTGAGCTTGTCGCGGAGATTTTGCACCTCGAGGTCGCCGCGCTGT
>JBMTCI010000069.1:0-5718 GCA_049430745.1 Luteolibacter sp.
AAATTCATCGCGGGGAACTTTAGGTCGTGAGTCGGAGAGATAAAGGTTAATTGTTAATGGCTATTCTGAAAGACAATGAAGCTGCTTATTCAGGTGGCGCGGTCTCGATGAGACCGCATCTTCGCTGGAGCTGGAGCCGCTGAGGAATGTTTCGACTGAGTCGATGAAATGCGTTGATCAGAGACTGTGGGGATAGGCCCCAAATGAAAGATTTTCTATCAGCTAATAATCCCAACAAATTCCCCGATCACATGAAGTTCATGTAGAGTGTCTGGATTGAGCGTTATAGGTTTGAAATTATGATCCATCGAATCAGGGCGGAGTTGGATACTGCAATGTGACCAAGAATCTTCCCTCAAGGCTTTCTCGCTCTGATAGACTTTCACCGTGTATTGCCCACCAGTCTCCGAGTCCTGGATGTCACGACTTTGAACGATGACCACTTTGCCATTCCTTGATCCGTCAAGTGGTTCGCGGAAAAGACACCAGGACCCGTTTGGGATACGGCGGTTCATGGACTCACCAATGACTTGGGCGATAAAAAATCCAGGTTTTGCGGTGAAGTGGTCAGGAAGTTCGGCGTATCGGCAATCCTGAAGCCATTGTTCCTTGCTGAAGCCTCCGGCCGCAACTTTGACGTCGAAGATGGGAACGACGTTTGGGCAATCGGCCGCCTCTTCGGGCGTCAGGATTCGGAATGGGTATGCGGGTGGAGTTGTTGGGATTTCAGCTTCTTCAAATTCTGGAAGCAGCGCACCCACTCCCATTGTTTGAATATATAGGTTGGTCTCGGGATCGGTGGAATATACGTAGCATCCCTTGATGCCGCGTGTCATCAAAGTGCGATAGGTGTTTTTGATAATAAGGTCGGCTTTGGCCTTAGCTTCTATGGGATGGGTCTTGAGCAAGCCTTTGTATCCCTTGATGGAGGAATCCCCACTTGAGCGTTTCGCGGCATCGGTCACGACCTTGCCATTGCGGACGACCAGATCGGGTCCGATGATCACGCCGACGTAGTCGAGCTCCAACCCTTGGCATGTGTGGATGCAGCCGACCTCGCGGACTGAGTCGGGTTTAAGAATCCAGAGGGCTCCATCTTCGTTGAGATTCCATTTCGCTTTGAATGCTCCGCCGTCGAGTTGGATGTCGTGTCCTGATGGGTTGTTTTTCTTTGTGATCCAGTCCCAGCAATAACCGGCCACCATACGGGCGCGGTTGCTAACGCGGTTGCGCCGCTCGATGAGGTCCTTGAGTTCGTTTGCTGTGGTGAAGACCTTGAATTCGTAATTCGAGCCTTCGAGGGTTGTGTTGGCAGTTTCACGGATTTGCAGAAGCCGATCTACCCAGGCGAGGTAGCCATCCGAGCCATTACACCGAAACTGGGAAACAAGATCCATCTCCGTGATGGTAGCACCGAGGGATTCAGCCCATTCACGGATCTTGGATTTTTGCCCGATGTCTTTCCAATGAATGCGTTGGTCCTCATCGAGGAAGAAGACGGTGAAGGTGGAGGCATTAATCAGCTCCTTAATCTGGTTTTCGCCTAGATTGCTGAAGAGGCCGGATTTCTCGTTGAGGCGATGGGCTTCATCGACGATGAGCCCACCGAAACTGTTAGCGAGCGTATCGGTGAAGGCCCCTGAGCCGACAAAGAGATTGGAGATACGGGATTTTTTCAGGGTGCGGGTGAGCTTCGCCTCGTAGACGGCGCGCGGTGCGCTGTTCTTTGTGACATATTTTGTCGCGAGATCGCGGTTGGTGAGCTCGACGAGGAGATTAATGGCGACCACGGTTTTTCCAGTGCCAGGGCCACCGTTGACGATGAGGACATTCTTGTTTTCTGGGGTGGAGGCGGTGGCGAGAGCGAGGGCGGTTTCGTAAACAAGTTTCTGTTCGTCGATGAGGTAGAACTCGCGGTTGCCCTGAATCATCGAGGCAAGGTGATCGGCAAGGCTTTTCGATGGGCGAATCCTACCATCGCGTATGCGATACATGGTTTCGCCCTTATCGCCGTATTTCACGTGGGCCTTGATGAAGGCGCGGAGTTTCAGTGCGTCGTCTTTCAGGAAGGCCGGTGCGGCCTTGGTGTGTTCGGCGTAGAACGGCGCGTGGATTATGGAGCCGGATTCGCAGTTGTGCAGGTAGGCGCAGGGGCGAAGGTGGATGGGATCAAGGCGGACACTTTCATTAAAGTCCTCAATGAGCATGGCGTAGGACCACGCTTGATAAGAAGGGTGACTCACTTCTCGCTCTCTGCCACCGACAAAAGTGCTTACGATCGCGTCCTTGCGAGTGGCCGCTACTTTTTGCCACTGCTTCAGCTCGACGATGACCGCGGTATGCTGTCGGTCGTGGTTGGTGCCAGTGAGGATCATGTCGATCCGCTTGCCGGTCTGCGGGATGTTGTATTCGATTGCGACGCCGGTATCTTGAGGTATGTCTGGATCATCTAGGACCCTGTCCATGTACGGCAGAGAATTCCGCCATGCGGCAAGCTCGCTCTCACCCACCGAGCCTCCGAGCACGCCTTTGAATGAGGCGAGGATCTTCTCCTCGATACGATTGGAGAGGATGTCGGACTTGAACTCAGTTTTGGTGGCGAGGTAGACAATCATTTCATCCGTATCGGCTGAATTAATTACTCTAAAGCTTAGAGAAAAGTGTGGATGTTTGGACGATCTGAAAGTTGAAGCTGGGTGAAGCAGCGCAGATTGATTGGCTAATTAGTCTTTGTACGAGATGCCCAAAATTTGATGAAGAGAACGCCATCGCTTGAGAGTTTTGACTGTTTTCTATGCTTAGGGTTTAGAGATTTGTTGGTACATCTCAGAAATTTTCAGAAAAAATGCCAATCGGTAGGTCGGTGGGTATTGCGTTGATTTTTTAACCACGGTGACGGCATTGCCTCAAGCGGTAAAAGATGCGGCCTTGGCTGCTGGTGACGAGTGCGGCTTCCGCCATGTGATTCATTCGCGTGAATTCGCGGTTCCGCATTCTGAAAGAGTCGGCGCTGCAGGGCCGCGTCGCCCTACCGGATTTTGAAGAGGTGCGAAGCGCGCCTGACTGGATTGACGCCCATCGTCCATCCCAGTTTCCGCCCTCCGGGCGATGATAAAATAAGGTGCGAAGCGCGCCTGACTGGATTCGAACCAGTGACCGTCCGCTTAGAAGGCGGATGCTCTATCCAGCTGAGCTACAGGCGCTGCTGCGGGGGGATTGTTAGCAGTGGGCGCGGGTGATGTCAAAATCAGGTTCGGATGCGCGGGGTATTGGTTTTTGACTTTCAGGAGGCACGTGGGCGGACTAGGTTCGGTTCATGCGCACGGCGGTTTATGCGGGCTCCTTTGACCCACCTACGAATGGTCACCTTTGGATGATCGAGCAGGGTTTGGCGATGTTTGATCGATTGATTGTCGCGATCGGCACCAACACCGCGAAGCGTTATTCCTTCAGCGTCGAGGAGCGCTTGGAATTGCTCAAGGCGTCGACGCCGGCCAGCGAGCGATTGAGCATCACGCATTTCGACAACCGTTATCTCGTCGACTATGCGCGTGAGGTCGGCGCGAAGTATGTGCTGCGGGGGATTCGATCGCCGCACGATTATGAGTACGAGCGCGTGATGCGTCAGATCAACTCCGATATGGCGCCGGAGATCACGACCGTATTTTTGATGCCGCCGCGCGACATTGCGGAAGTTTCCTCGAACATGATCAAGGGACTGATCGGTCCTGCGGGATGGGAGGAAACGGTGGGTCGCTATGTGCCGCGGCCGGTGTTCGAAAGTTTGGCCAAGCATGGCGCGAGCAAGTTCGGTGGATGATTCGGGCAATCGCCTTGTCAATGCATGGGCGATTTGATCGAATGCGGACATGACGAAAAGCGATCGCGATTTTTTGTACCGTTTGTTGGAAACGCCGAGTCCTACGGGCTTTGAAATGCCGGGTCAGCGAGTGTGGGCGGATTGGATCAAGCACCACGCTCAAAGCGTCGAGTGCGATGCGTATGGATCGACTTGGGCGAAGCTGGCAGGAAAATCATCGAAGGTGGTGATGCTCGAGGCGCACGCCGATGAGATCGGTTACATCGTCAAGCACATCGATGATCGCGGGTACATTCGCATCGATCGCGTGGGTGGCTCTGACGCCGCGACGGCGCGGGGAAGGCGGATCAACATTTTCGGCGACAAGGGTGTGGTAGCGGGGATCATTGGCAACACGGCGATTCATTTGCGGCGCGACGAGCATGGAGCGGAGAAGGCTCCAGCGGTGCATGATTTGTGGGTGGATGTCGGCGCATCGAACGCGCAGGGCGTGGCCAAGCTCGGCATTCGGGTGGGTCATCCCGCAGTGTATCAGGACGGTCCGATGGAACTGGCCAACCGGCGCATCGTCGGGCGTGCCTTGGACAATCGGATCGGCGGATACATCATCGCGCAGGTGATGAAGCGCGTCGCCGCCCACAAAACCAAGCCGGCTTATTCATTGCTGTGCCTCAACGCGATCCAGGAAGAGATCGGCGGTCACGGCGCGATGATGGCGACCTATCGTTTGAAGCCAGATTTGTGCGTGTGCCTCGATGTCACGCACGCCACCGACACGCCCGGCATTGATCCGGCGAAGCATGGACTTGTGAAACTTGGCGGTGGTCCTTCGGTCACTCACGGCACGGCGAATCATCCCTTGGTGATCAAGCATCTGCTCGATGTCGCCAAGGCAAAGGACATTCCGATTCAGCACGAGTCGAGCAGTCGATTTTCGGGTACTGATACCGACAAAATTTTCCACTCCCGCGAGGGTATTCCGAGTGCCTTGGTTTCACTGCCGCTGCGTTGCATGCACTCGGTCGTGGAAACTGCGCACTTGGATGACATTGATCACACGATCGAGTTGCTCACGGCATTTGTGATGTCGCTCAAAGCGGATGATGAGTTTCATCAAAAGATTTGAGCAAAGTTTCAAGTTTTCAGTTTCAAGAGAGCAAGGTTAGAACGCTTGAACGTTGATCGCATGTGCATGCGGTCTCGGCGAGACCGCGCTACCTTTGTGACCTTGGCGGTAAATCTTCTTTGAAAGGGGCATGGCGGTTGGAAACCGCCGCCACGTTTAGCGGTTGAGCCTTGCGATGGCGGCATCGACGAGTGGGTTTTCGGGGCCGATGGCGATGCGGATGGTTTTGAGGAGGGTGCGAGTGATGGGTCGCAGTACAGAGAGTGGCAGGGATTTATGTCCGATCAATTCGCGGTGCTCGGGTGGCAGCGAGGCGAGGGCGGATTGAAAGAGCAGGGCGTAGATTGGTCGGGCGGCCAATGGCAGGGGGGGATTGCGCAGCCATTGGATCACATCGCGGGTCTCGTCGTTGACCGTGAGTTCGCCGCGGTAGTGATCGAGCCATTTGAGCAGTTCGGCTTCGTTCATTGGCACATCGGTTAGCCCGAGTGGCTCGACGGATTTTGCCCAGAGGCGCACATAGGCATCGGCACCGCCGGGGATGGCTCGGTCAGAGAAAATTTGATGGCTGCGTAGGAATGAATCCATGAACGCGATGTGGACCCAGCGGAGTAGATCGGGATCGGCGGCGCGGTAGCTGCGTGATTCGCCAGAAGATGTTTCGTACTGGCCTTTCACGCGGTCGTGCATGCGGTTCACGCGTGAGGCCTCTTGGGCAAGCGCTTCGTGTGAGGCGAAGGTTGTGATCGTGAGCCAGCGGATCGTGCCGGCG
>JBMTCI010000070.1:0-5636 GCA_049430745.1 Luteolibacter sp.
CATCCAGCGCTCGAGTGCTCTGCGCATCGGTTCAAGTACCTCTGGGCGTGAGTCGGCAATGTTGTGCTCGCCGTGGGGATCCTCGCGGTTGTCGAAGAGTCCGAAATGCCGTCCGCCATTCGCCGTGGGTGTGCAAACGATTTTCCAGTGCGCGGTTCTCAGGCAGCGTTGCTTCGCATTGACCAGTGCCTCGCGGTACTCGGGTTTGAGAACAAACTGATAGTTGAAAGTTTTGTCGATGAAGGTCATCTCATCCATCGGTGGGAGTTTCGGCCGTGTGACTCCATTCACGCTGAACTGAATGAACGGAAATCCGGTTTCACCATAAAACGGGCGGTTCGTTGGGATTTCATCGCCGCGCAACCATGGTGCAAAACTTTGCCCTTCCCAATCGGGTGCTCGTGGAATGCCGACGAGGTCGGCAATGCTTGGCGCGACATCGACAAGGCGGACCGCTTCGCTGATCACGCGCGGAGCGGTGCCTGGCAGGTGGATGATCATCGGCACGCGGTTGGCATGGTTGGCGCCATTGAAGGTGAGGCCATGACCGAGCGTGACGCCTTGCTCGTAGAGATCGTCGCCATGGTCGGCGGTGATGATGACGATCGTGTTGTCTTGGAGTTGATGGCGCTCGAGTGCGGCGAGAATTTTGGCGACGCAATCGTCGAACTGGCGGGTGCATCCATCGTAGAGCGCGCGGATCTGATTGATCTCCGCTGCTGGCAGCGCCTTCCATTTCGATTCGAGATCGGTGCCACCGATGAACTCATCGATGTCGAAGTCGACGCCGTTGCGGTTGGGTCCGCGATAGTCGGGATCGGCGAACATGCTGACATAAGGCTCGGGGCTGCGGTAGGGCAGGTGATTGCAGGAATAGAACACATGCCAGAAAAACGGTTTGCCCTTGGTTGCCACGCTGGCGAGTCGTTGTTCGACACGTTGAGTGACGACCTCGGGCGTGACGAATTGGGCGAAGGATTTCAACTGCGGAAAAATTCGGTAGCCGAGCGCGTTGTCGAAGTAGAGTGGCACGACAAAATGAGCCATCACCACCGCCTGGCTCATGTAGATCTTGAAGTTGTCGAAGCTCGACACCGAGACATGATCAAAACCAAGCGGCACGACCTCGTAGTAACCAGCGCACCAATCGCCGATGGCGGCGGTATCGTAACCTTTTTCGCGAAGGAGTTTGGCGATGGGCGTGGTGTCGCGATTGGTTTTTTCGACCGTTCCCCGTTCGGGATACATCTGGCGAATCCCGTGGCTGTGCGGGTAGCGTGAGGTCATCAACTGAATGCCCGACTCGATGGTCGACGCAATCGATGTGTAGCAGTTCTCAAAGCGGATCGAGCGTTGGGCAAATGCGTCGATGTGCGGTGAGACACCCGTGGCAGCTAGTCCGTCGACGCGCTGAGGGCGGTAGCCCGCGCAACCGAGGCGGTCGCCGCGCAGGGAGTCCGAGCCGATGATGATCACATTCGGAGACTTGTTAGTTTTTGTTTCCGCAAGTGCCGCAGGCGCAACCGAGCGGTTGATGCTAAAGGCTGCGACGCTCAGGGCGAGAATCGCGAGTGCCGTCAACCACCCGCGTTTTCCATGTCGGTGAATGTGTGAGCCCAGCGCGAGCGATGCGAAGACCGCAGGTGCCAGAGTAAACAGCGTGAAAAATCCCGCGGGCTTGGCGAACTCGGGAATCAAATCGAGTGCCTTATAATACCATTGGCCAAACTCTGCCTCATTGAGAAAGTACGGTCGCGTTTGGGCGAGACGTAGCGTGAAGTAGCCGTGAAGCAGTGCCGTAAGAAGCAATCCGCGCAATGCCATCGCGCCGAAACAGCGATGCTTGGAGCGTCGAGTCCATATTGACACCAGCGGTTGCAGCAAGAGTGTCGCGGCGATCGCAAGCAGCGCGTAAGCGCCAAGGATTAGCAAATTTTGCAATGCAAGGAAACCAAGGTATTGGTCGCGTGCGAGCGAACTGAATTTGTTCATCATCGCGCCTGACGAATGGCTGAGTCGCCAGATGCCGAACGCGAATTGCATCGTGAGAAAAATTCCGGCGCCGCAGAACACCGCAAAGAGTTCGCGAGACAGTCTCGCGACTTGGCGGTTGGTTTCATCTTCCTGCGGCATGCGCTCGTCAGACATGGGCAGTGATCAAGGCTCGGAATCGGGGGGCTTGATGAAAAGCCATTGTTTGGCCACCAATTTTTCAATGATCACCGCTCGATTCGCTTGGAGGTTTTCGGGGAGGTGAAGCCTTAGGATCATCGATGTTTGATTGCCATTGTTTTGGTTGATCAACTCCGTCAATTGCATGGCCACCTCACTGTCCGCGCGAGCGTAACCGTAAAGGTATTCGATCGAGTCGGGGACATTGAGCTGAAAGCACAGCCACTTGGAGGATGAGCTGAATTCGTGGCTGAAAAAACTGTCTGGCTGCACCAGAACACGAAAGTCCAAAGAGGTGCCTGCGGGACGCTTCGACACATAGACATCCCAAGGGATCGGTTGATAGCAAATGTATGTTTCCCAATCGATCAAAGGGGTGCCTTGGTCATCCACGTGCATGAGGATATTTTTGACGATGTCGCCCGACTGGTTGACCGATGCCACCCAAAAGCTGGCATTGGAGCCGATCGTGAGGGGGGTGAGCGATCGAATCGATCGCAGTTTCACAAGCGGCACGGAGCTGCCGCCGTAGTGTTTTTTCATCAGCGGCCCCACGCGTTCGGGATCGCGCACCAGTGGAAGCATGGCCTCGACCGAGCTGGCATTGTGAAATGCTCGCACGAGTGCATCCATTCGATCGATGAGTCGTGCCGCCTCGATTTTTTCATCCTCTTCCTTTGAAATGATCGATTGGGCCTTTTCCTTGATCAGAATTTTTTGGTCATCGGATTTTTCGATCTTTTGGAGCGACCACACAATGCCAGCGGTCATCGTGATGGCGAGGATTGCAAACCATCCCCACGCGATGGGCTTGTCATTTTTTTTCTGATCTCCCCATGCGTTTTCAAGCAACTCGGGCGCGCCAGGTTCTGGGTCGATGAGCGTATCGATGTCGGGCTCGATCGAGCGTGTTTCGACATCCTCACGCAGGGCCAGCTTCACGCGGGGCATTGGGCCCTTGTGATCGGCTCCCGTTCCGAGCACCACGGCGGGCTCGGCGTTGGACAAAGCATCGTCATCGCCAGTCGTGAGGCGCACGACATGTTCCGGTTCGGCGCGGAGGTCATCCACGGGCCGGATTTCTATTGGTTTCGACGGGCGCGACATCGTTGGGGAATGAAAACGCCAAATGCCTATCGACGCAACGACAGTCTCGCATTAAAACCCTGCCAGCCTTGCCATGCCCGAATGCCCGCGCATCCTCATTTTGACCGCCGCATTTGGTGATGGTCACAACAGCGCGGCGCGCAATTTGGCGATGGCCTTGGAGGCGCTTGGCGCTGAGATCAAGGTCGCCGATCCATGCCTGCTCGGCGCGCCACGGCTTACGCGCATCTTGGCGCAGGTTTATCGATGGGTGACTACGCGTTTGCCGCGTGTGTGGCTGTGGATTTACCGATCGGCTGAGCATTGCGATTTCGGTGGCAACACGCCGTTTTATTTGCGCGGACCTGAAAATGCGACGCGCGATGTCGTGAAGGAATTTCGCCCGCAGGTGGTGGTGAGCACCTATCCGCTCTATCCGTATTTTTTGGCCAAGATGGCGGAAGGGAAAAGCGATTTTCCGCCAGTTTTTGTGGTGATCACTGATTCGATCGAGATCAATGCTTCGTGGTTGGGTGCGCCTGCTCAAGGTTGGCTGGTGACCGATGTCGCGACGCGTGATGTCTTGATCGCCAAGGGTCTGCCTGCGGAGCGGATTCATGAGACCGGCTTTGCGGTGCATCCTGATTTTTCAAAGCTGCAACCCATAGCCGCGGATGATCCCTGCGATGTGTTTCGCGTTTTGTATTTTCCGACATCCGACCTAGGCGGTATGCGCCTTCGCGCGCGGGCTGTGCTGGATGCATCGCCGAGGGTGAGGCTGACGATCGTATTGGGTCGCAATGTTCGGCAGTTGTATCCGGTTGCGCGCGAACTCAAGGCGGCTTATCCGGGTCGGGTGAAATTGATCGGTTGGACGCGCAAGGTGCCGCAATTGCTCAACCGTCATCATTTGGTGGTAGGCAAGGCAGGTGGCGCGACCGTGCATGAGGCGATTGCCGCATGCTGTCCGATGTTGATTCATCATCTAGTGCCCGGGCAGGAGGAAGGAAACCTTCGTTTGTTGGAAAAATTGGGCGGTGGTGCCTTGGCTTCAAAACCTCAGGATTTACTGCGTTGGATGGAAAACTTGTTGTCGCATGATGCGATGGCATGGCGTGCCATGAAGCGTGCGCTTGCGGAGCACGGTAAAAATGCCGGTGCCATCTCGGCGGCAAAAATCATCATTGAATCATGAACTTTTTGTACGACATCGGGCGCGTGCTTTTGGACTTCGACTTTGAGTCATCGCTCTCTCGGCTTTTGCCCGCGGACTGCAACGATCCGCGCGCACGGCTTGAACAATTGCTTCAGCGCAAGGATGAGTTTGAATCAGGTAAGGTCGAGCCCGATGCCTACATCGACTGGGCCCTTGGCGTGCTTGGCAGTGACGCGAATGCTGATCAGTTTCGCGACGCTTGGCGCAACATTTTCACGCCGAACGAACCGATGTGGAAATGCGTCAGGAAATTAGCGGCAAAGGGGCATCGGCTGATTCTATTTTCCAACACCAACTCGATCCATTGCCCGTGGATCTTCGAGAATTACCCCGAATTCAGCCTGTTTGAAAATGCGGTGCTTTCTCACGAGGTAGGGTCGATTAAGCCACAGGCAAAAATTTACGAGCACGCGTTTGAGGCGCACGGATTGGAGCCTTCGTCGACGCTTTACATCGACGATCTGCCGGAGAACATCGCCGCGGGCAGGGCGCATGGCTTGCATTGCTGGCAGTACGACTTGCGCGACCACGCGTCATTTGAAGAATGGCTCGGCCAATTTGATCTGTAATTTTTCCGTCAGGACACCATGTCACCACTCGTCATCGCCGGCCGTGAAATCCGCTCCCGTTTGTTTTTGGGAACTGGAAAATTTTCCTCCAACGAACTCATGCGCGACGCTTTGCATGAGAGTGGCGCGGAGATTGTGACCGTGGCCTTGCGTCGTGCTGACCTCTCAGGCAAGGGCGACGCTTACGCTAACATTCTTGATTTTATTGATCCGAAAAAATACCTGCTGCTCCCCAATACCAGCGGCGCGATGAATGCCGAAGAAGCGGTGCGTCTTGCGCGGCTTGCGGCAGCGGCGGGACTGCCGAAATGGGTGAAGCTCGAGATTCATCCGGATCCGACTTATCTGCTGCCCGACCCGATCGAAACGCTCAAGGCTGCCGAGGTGCTGGTAAAAGAAGGATTCACCGTGCTGCCTTACATCAATGCCGATCCGGTGTTGGCCAAGCGCTTGCAGGAAGTGGGAACGGCAACGGTCATGCCCTTGGGTGCGCCGATTGGCAGCAATCGCGGTCTCGCGACTCGCGATCAGATTCGCATCATCATCGAGCAAGCCACGGTGCCGGTGGTGGTTGATGCGGGCATTGGTGCGCC
>JBMTCI010000071.1:0-5620 GCA_049430745.1 Luteolibacter sp.
ACGCCGCGCCGGTGCGCTTGAGCTCGCGGTCGATCGCACGCGCGACAATGTCACGCGGAGCAAGTGAGCCTCGCGGATCGACCTTTTTGGTAAAATCCTCGCCCTTGGCATTGATCAAAATACCGCCTTCGCCGCGCACGGCCTCGCTCACCAAAAACGACCTTGCCTCAGGCCCTCTCGCACCGGGATTGTAAAAACAGGTCGGATGAAACTGAATGAACTCCATGTTGGCGATCGATGCCCCCGCGCGCCATGCGAGCGCGACACCATCGCCGGTCGCGGAATCGGGATTGGTGGTGTACAGGTAAACCTTGCCGCAGCCACCCGCTGCCAAAACGACACGATCGGAGCGCATGACCTTTACCTCGCCAGTTTGTCGCTCAAGCACATAGGCACCGAGCACCCGATCGTCGGCCACCGCACCGAGCTTTGATGTGGTGATTAGATCAATGACGAAATGGTTTTCCAAAATCGTCAGGTTTGGAGTTTTGCGCGCCGCTTCCACCAAGGCCCGCGCGATTTCACGCCCGGTCGTGTCCTTCGCATGCAAAATCCGCCGATGCGAGTGCCCGCCCTCGCGACCCAGAAGGTAATGATGATCCTCGCGATCGAAACAAACCCCGTAATCGACCAAATCTCGTATCGCCTCACCACCGTTCTCCACAATTTCACGCACCATGCTCTCACGGCACAAACCCGCCCCAGCTTCGAGCGTGTCGGCGACATGCATTTCCACTGAGTCGCCCTGATCGCGCTCGGATTCGGAAAGCACCGAAGCAATTCCACCCTGCGCCCACGCGGTGTTGGATTCAAAAATATCACCCTTGGCCAACACCACCACCGACCCGTGACGCGCCGCCCTCAGGGCAAAGGAAAGTCCGGCGATCCCCGCGCCGATGACCATGAAATCCGCATTCATCACCGCCACCATGAACCCGACCGGCCTGCCAACCAAACAAAATTCTCCGCTCACGCGACTTGACCCGCGGGCCTCCGACCCTCACCTCTCAGACATGAATTACTTCATCACGGGTACCGACACCAACGCGGGCAAAACCTACGCGACCTGCTTGATGCTCGAAGAGTTGCGCCGTCTAGGCATCGATGCAGTTGGCTTCAAGCCCATCAGTTGCGGCGATCGAGATGATGCCATGCGCCTCGCCGCTGCCTCGGGCGGACTTCCCATCGACGAAATCAACCCAGTCCATCTCAACACACCCGTTGCACCACTCGTCGCGGGCATGCTCGAAAACTCAGCGGTCGATCCACAAACACTCATCGATGCCTATCACCGCATCGCCGCCAAACACCAACAGGTTCTCGTCGAAGGAGCAGGCGGATGGGAAGTCCCCATCGCCGAAAATTTTCGCGTCTCCGACCTCGCCAAGGCACTCGGGCTGCCCGTGATTCTCGTCGTTGCCAACCGCCTTGGTGCGCTGAATCATACGTTGCTCAGCGTCGAAGCCATCCGTGCCAAGGGCCTGACATGCGCCGGCATCATCCTCAATCAACTCGACGACGAACTCGACACCGCCATGATCACCAACAAAGGCCTCATCGAGCAACTCACCGGCGTTCCGCTCATCGACCACCTCATTCACGAGCAAAATTTCATCAATCTCGAGGTGCTTGATAAATGATTGGTCTTCAGTCTGAAAACTGAACCCTTGAAACTTCTCACTCCCCTGAGTGACCAAGCTCGGGAAAATCCGCGATTCGCTCCAACTTCACGCCGTACAGCTTCGCGATCTCGGGCGCGTCGGATGCGTGGTAAACATCGCGATAATAAATCTCGCGAATGCCATACGCGCAAAGCGTCTGCATGCAGGCGGTGCAGGGCATGGTCGTGGTGGCGACCAATTTTGCCTCGCCTCGACGAAACAAGCTGCAGAGGTTGACCTCTGCGTGGAGCATGAACTTTTGACGCGCGTCACGGTCGTCCCAAAATCCACCGGGCGGATCAAAGCCGGGCGCAAGCCCGTTGTACGCAGTACCAATGACGCGGTTGTCGTGATCGAGCGCAGCCGCGCCCACCTTGCGGTATGGATCCTCCGATCGCAGGCTCGCCACATGCGCCAAGGCCATGGCGTAGCGCGGAATCGACAATCTCTCGGCGGGCATGCGCCGATGATGTTCATATTTTTGCGGATTCAAAATCCAAAATTCCGTTGCCGCACTTTCGCCTTCATTCGGCAGCGATTTCACCCATGCTCGACAGCATGAACCCACAACAAAAAGGCATCGCCGCCGCGCTCGCCGCCTTTTCGATGTGGGGCATCCTGCCGGTTTTCTGGAAAGCCCTATCCTTCCTTGAACCCGCCTCGATCGTTGCCCACCGCACCTTTTGGTCGTTTGTTTGCCTCTTGCTCATCACGCTTGCTGCAAAAAACGCAACACCGCTGAAAGACCTCTTTCGCTCCCGTGTCACCATCGCATGGAGCGCCGTCTCCTCCACCCTCTTGGCCTCAAACTGGCTTTTGTATGTCTGGGCGGTTCTCAATGATCGCATCCTCGAAGGCGCACTCGGTTATTACCTCAATCCGTTTTTCAACATGCTCTTCGGCACGCTGTGGTTCGCCGAAAAACACAGCCCGCGGCAACTCTTTGCCATCGCTCTGGCCTTCGCGGGCGTGCTGATCCAGATCCCGACGGGCGGACACTTTCCCTGGCTCCCGATTGCGCTGGCCTTGACCTTTTCACTTTACGGCGCTGCGAGAAAAAAATCATCCCTCGACGCGCGCGACGGACTCACTCTCGAAGCATCGCTTCTTGCGCCGCTTGGGCTTGCATGGATCGCCACCCATCCATCCGATGCAGGGATTGTTCCACCATCGGCATGGCCTCAAGCCATTCTCATCATCTCCACAGGCATCGCCACCACCCTTCCCCTGCTCTGCTTCACCTACGCCGCACGCAAAATCCGCCTCACCACCCTTGGCATGCTGCAGTTTCTCGGACCCACCCTGCAATGGATCATCGGTTGGCGCTTTTACGGCGAAAGCATGGACTCACACCGCGTTCTTTCGTTTGGCATGATCTGGGTCGCGGTAGCGCTCTACCTGATGAGCGGACTCGGAAAAAAATCATGCGATGCCTGACGCGCCCGATGCGCAAAGATCTTGTCCCAAGCGCGCCCGCTGATTTAGTCTTTTTCATGCTCGAAGAAGTCCGCGCCCTGTTGGTCCTTCAGGACCGTGACCGCCGCCTGCTTTCCCTCGCCAAGGATTTGGAAAAACTCCCGCAGGACGAGGCCCGCGCCAAAGGCAAACTCGCCGATGACAACAAGGCAGTGCAATTGGCCAACGAGGCGCTCGTTGAAAGCGAACTCCAACTCAAACGCATCGAGCTCGATGTCGGCGCACGCAAGACCACTATCCAACGCCTCAAGGTCCAGCAGTTCGAGACCCGCAAGAACGACGAATATCAAGCCCTCGGCAATGAGGTGGTGCGCTACGAAAAAGAAGTCGACGAACTCGAAACAAAGGAGCTCGAGTTGATGGAAAAAATCGACCAGCTCCGTGCCACTCTCAAGGAGGCTGAGGCGAAACGTGCCAAGACTCAGGCGCTCGTCGACGAAGATCTTGCATCGATCCGTCAACGCGCGGAACGCATTTCGCAGGAACAGGCCGAAGTCACCGCCGAGCGAGATCAACTCGCCGCCGCGATCCCCGATTCCATCCTGCCACTCTATCAGCGCCTCATGAAAACCAAGGCCGGCCTCGCCGTCGCGCCCATGCACGAAGGCAAATGCGGCGGCTGCCACATGAAGCTCATCGCCTCAACCGTCGTCGCCGTACAAACCGGCAAGGAACTCGCCCGCTGCGAAGACTGCGGGCGAATTCTTTACGCGGAGTGAGGCACAAAACCGAGCTGATGCTTGCTCAGATTTCATGGACAGGAAGATTAGTCACTTCCTCGCGAACCTTTTCCGCCAGCGGCGTTGAGAGATAACGCTCAGTCGATGAGCATCCAACGGTGACGATGCGCTTGCCCTTGAACTCAGGACGTTTGGCAACCTGCATCGCGGCCCAGACATTCGCGCCGGTGGAAATACCCGCAGGCAGACCTTCCTGCTGTGCCAAGGCTTGCGCGGTCGCAAAGGCATCTTCGTTGCTCACTTGGATGACCTCATCGATGATGTCGACATTAAGGTTCTTCGGGATGAAACCCGCACCGATGCCTTGAATCATGTGCGGGCCGGGAGCACCGCCAGAAATGACGGGGCTTGCCACGGGCTCAACCGCAAAAGCCTTCATCGCACAGCGCGACTTGAGAACTTCAGAAACACCCGTGAGCGTGCCGCCCGTGCCAACGCCCGCGACGAAGGCATCAATCTTTCCCTCGGTGTCGCGCCAGATTTCTTCGGCAGTTGTTTCGCGGTGCACCTGCGGATTGGCAGGATTATCGAACTGACCCGGACCAAAAGCACCTGGCGTTTGTTCCAAAAGTTGTTTCGCCTTGGCGATCGCACCACCCATGCCACGGGCGCGCGGTGTGAGAACGATTTCGGCACCGAGCAAGCGCAGCAGCACGCGACGCTCGATCGACATGCTCTCGGGCATGGTCAGAATGCAACGATAGCCTTTTGCACGAGCGACAAATGCCAAGGCGATGCCCGTGTTGCCAGAGGTTGGCTCGATGATCAATCCGCCGGGCTTGAGAGAACCGTCACGCTCGGCGGCTTCGATCATCGCCTTGCCGATGCGGTCCTTGACGCTGAAGAGCGGGTTGAAAAATTCCGCCTTCACGCAAATCTCGGCATCGAGACCGGCAGTGACATGGTTGAGGCGAATGAGCGGCGTGTTGCCGACGGTGGCGGTCATGTTGGGGGCGATGGGCATGGCAATGGTAGGCGTTAGATTCGCGTCATTGTGGCTGCGCACGCGCCCCCGAGTCAAGACACGGGATCCACCCTATTTTTCAACCATCAACTCGGCCTCACCCGCCTCAGGCCCAAGGCCATGACCGCTCCCACGCCAACCAGCATCGGACAAGCTGGTTCGGGAATCGACGACAACAGCTGAATTTCCGAAGCATCGAATCGAATGTTGTCCAAGCGATTGTTGCCAGTGGCTGATGTCGCGCCGTCAAACGTGACTCGCACGAAGGCCGTGCTGACATTGTCCAAGCCGCTAAGCGGCTCAAAGTTCAGGATGCCCGATGTCGAGTAGGTGCCGGCGATCGATCCTGCCGTCGATCCACTTAGGAGAGTGCCAATATTCTGATAATTTACCCCATCCGCGCTGTACTCCCAAAGCTGGGATGAAAACCCCGTCGCCGTTCGCTGCGCAGCCAGCGAAATGCTCAAGCCCTCAAATCCCGACATTGAAAAACTGAACACCACCCGCTTGCCGTTCGCCGCATTGCCTGAGCCACCCATCAAGCCCAGAGCTCCCGCTCCCGTGGTGATCGATGAAAAATCATTGCCCGCATTCACACTCGTGCCAGCGAACCCATTGAGCTCGTTGGTGACCGACCAAATCGACGAGCCATTGGTTCCGTCGAGACTCAGTGTACCCGATCCGAAGTTTGCGTCGAAAGATCGCGGCGTGTTGGGCTGCGTGGCCACGGCCGTGCCGCCGCTCGAAGTCGTTTGAAAATCCCATCCGGCGATCAACGC
>JBMTCI010000072.1:0-5612 GCA_049430745.1 Luteolibacter sp.
CCCCGCGGCCGATACCGAACCCATCACCATCGACAATAAAACCTTCGACGCGCTCATCGCCGAGGTCCGCCAACTTGGCCAAAGCAATGAAACTTTGCGCGATCAACTGGCAGAAATGAACCGCGATCTCATGCAACTGGAGTTCCGTGTCGACACACACTCGGAATCATTCCGCCCACTTCCCGTCAGCGAGGCACAAACCGCTATCATCACGGAAGAAACAACAGACGAAGAAGCCAGCCTGCTTCCACCCTTGATCAACTAGGCCGCTGAGCGATCAGCCGCGATTCGATTTGTCAAATGCGGCATCAAAGGCCACTCCGCTGACAGGGAAATCGAGGCTACGCACAAATGATGCTGCTTCGGCTCCGCCGTGCACGCGATCCATGCGGATATCCTCCCATTCGACTGATAGTGGGCCTGCGTAGCCAATGTCATTGAGCGCAACAATGATGTCCTCAAACTCAATGTCGCCACGACCGGGTGAGCGGAAGTCCCAGAACCTGCGGGCATCACCAAAATTGGTATGACCGCCAAAGACTCCCACCGTGCCATCACCGTGACCCCACCAGGCATCCTTGACATGCACATGGTAGATGCGATCGGCAAACTCGCGGATGAATTTCACATAATCCACCCCTTGATAACCCAGATGCGATGGGTCGTAATTGAAGCCAAAGCGTTTGTGATGTCCAACCGCCTCGAGCGCGCGTTTAGCTGAAGCGATGTCGAAAGCGATCTCAGTCGGATGCACCTCGAGCGCGAAATTCACATTCGCTTTTTCAAACGCATCAAGAATCGGCAACCATCGTTTGGCGAAGTCCTTGAATCCCTTGTCGTAGTACTCCTGCGTGGTAGGCGGGAAGGCATAAATCGAATGCCAAATGGATGAACCCGTGAAGCCATTGACCACCGCTGGGATGACTGCTTCGTCACCCATTGGCCTTGCGTCAAAAAACGCGCGCGCAGCCTTCGCCGTCGTGATCATCTTCTTAGCGGCACGCTTGCGGACGCCCTCAGGATCGCCATCGCCCCAAACATCTGCTGGCAATATCGCTTTGTGCCTGATGTCGATCAGGTCGCAGACGGCTTGGCCGACAAGGTGATTGGATATCGCATGACAGGTGAGTCCATGATCCGCCAACAACTCCCATTTTTCACGCACATACGATTTGCTGGTCGCCGCCTTATCGACATCGAAGTGATCACCCCAACAGGCGAGCTCCAATCCGTCGTAGCCCATCTCGTAGGCCATGGCGGCAAGTTTTTCGAGCGAGAGATCGGCCCATTGGCCGGTGAAGAGTGTGACGGGGCGTGACATGGTACTAAGTAGTTGCTTCAGCAAAATCCTAACATCCAAGCCGCTTATCAATCCAAATTATCAAACCTCTCCACCGCGATCACGGCAGAGCTGGGCTCAAACGGCAAAACGCTCGCGCGCAAATGCGATTTTTTCCACGCGCCCGAGTCCCGGATGCGCCTTATGATGCTCGACCACCGGCTCCAAACGTCGCAACAAACCCACGCCATTCGCCATCTGGATCGACAATCCGGGCCTGGCATTGACCTCAATCATCAGCGGCCCAAGGTTCTCATCGATCATCAGATCCACCCCAAGGTATCCCAGTCCGGTCATTTCCTGACAGGTCGCCGCAATCTTCAAAATCCTCTCCCACTCTGGCAATTGGATGCCAAGCAAGGGCACCTTCAGATCGGGATGCACCTGACACACGTTGCCATGGTGAATCGCCCGAAAGGTGCGACCGCTCGCAAGGTCGATGCCGATGCCCAAGGCACCCTGATGCAAATTCGCCCGACCGTCGGACTCTTTCGTCGCCGCCCGCAGCATCGCCATGACTGGATAGCCTTGAAGCAATACGATCCGAATGTCGGGCGCGCCTTGATAACTGATCGCGGTGAGCAAACTGGCAGGCTTCACGCGATACTCGACCAAGGCCACATCCCGCCGACCACCGAGACTATAGAGTCCGCCAAGGATATTGGAAACATGTCGCCTCAACTCACCGCCATCCAAGGTCGCACCGCTCGGCTTGAAAAAATTTTTTCCCTCGCGCCGATCGATGACCAAGACACCGTGACCACCCGAACCGCAGGCTGGCTTGATCACAAATGATTCGTGATCACTTAGCAAAAGCTCCAGTTGGGCAACATCGCGCGGGGTGCGAATCACAGCGTAAGTCTCAGGCGCAGACAGTCCCCGCTCTTCGGCCAGTGCTTTGGTTTGGAGCTTGTCGTCGACCAAGCGATAAAGACGCCGAGGATTATTCGGCAAAAGATAGCGGGCGTTGCGCATGTTAATGCCGACCACTCCCCGCTCGCGCAACTCCTTCGGAGTCATCAACCAGCGATGCCACCACGGCGCACGAATTTCACTCACTGCGGATTCCATGGTTTTTTCACCCTCCGGCAAAAGTTCGGAACCTGAACAGCTCGGAAATTCGATAGCCAGTGTAGCGGCCGATCATTAAAATGCCCGCCAACAAAACCAGTAGCAGCTCGGGGAAGTAAAACGCCCAATGCTGGATTTGGCCCAAACGCATGAACAGGTAGGCCATCACCGCCACCAGCAGCGAGCCACCAACCTGAACCAAGGCGCTGCGCCGACCCTCCTCTTCCCAAATCAAAGACATGCGCTCAATCGTCCATGCAAGAATGATCATTGGAAAAAGCGTGATCTGTACGCCACCAGTCATCCCAAGACGATAGCTCACGACACTCATTAGCATCATCAGGAGGGTCACAATCACCACGCAGGCGGCCACGCGGGGTACTACCAAAAGGTTCAACTTTGAAAGCAATGACCTCAGCCAAACGCCGACACCAATCAAGACCGCAAACATCACCAATCCGCGCCCGAGCGGGATTTGCAAAAATGCCAAGGCAAGAAGGACAGGCATGAAAGTGCCTAACGTCGCCATGCCTACCAGGTTTCTCATCACCACCACCACAAACGCACCAAGCGGGATCAACACGATGTAGCGGAAAACCGTGCGTTCAGAGAGAGGCAAGCCGAGAATCGTCGAAACAAACAACGGCGATTCTTGCAGGTCAACCAAGCCCGCAAGCGGGATGCGATCCTTGGCGACCGTGAAAGTCACCCGCGAATTTTCTCCACCATTCACTTCAAGCAAGGGTCCTTCGCCGCGATGCCAAACAAAAACACTTCGCGCGTTAGGCACCACACCCGGCTCAGCCGGATCCCGAACCTTCCATGCCGCGCCATCAAAGTACTCGACCATTGGCACGGGCGCCTGACTCCCCCTGTCCTCATTCAACGCAACCCCATGGGCCATCCTAGCCGGCACCCCCGCCATCTCCAGCAGGTCGATTCCCATCCGTATCATCGGATTGCCCATGTACTCCTTGGCGTAATGCTTTTTCAAAAGCACAAAATCCTGAGGCTTTTTCTCATCGTTGATCTGTTCAAACAACGCCACAAAGAGAGAATCAGGATCGGAGCTGATCGACCTGAGTCTTGCCACGATCGCGCGCGCTGCCTCACCCGCAGGTCCTTGAATGATCGTTGCCCCGTCGACCTGCGCCGCACCCGCAACCGGCTCAGCACCACTTTCAATCGATTCAGGCAAACGCACGCGAAAATACAAAGCCTGACCACCCTCACGACCCTCCGCCGACCACACCGCATCGCTCTCATCGCCATCGCTCTCAATGTTGTAAAGGTATCCAAGCGAGCCGGATTCCTGACCCGCGTCCTTTGATGCAGCCGCAGGAGGCAGGGCTAACCTCGCCTTCACGCGTTCACCGTTGGCGAGAAAGGAAACCCTCGCCTCAATCTGCCAATCATACCGCTGCTCGCCCATCCAAAAGGGCACGCCAAGATGCAAAGACTTGTAGGCAGCAAGGCCGCCGCCCAAAAGGATCAGCGACATCACCAGCATCGGAAACTTCCACTCCGATTTCATGTGGTTCAGCGAAGGATGTTTTGCTCAGCCAAATGGGTGCGCGACACATCGACCCATCCGAGATCGCGAATGATGCTGCGACCAATCAAAACAGGTGAAATCATGTTGCCACGGTTGTTGAGGGTGAACTCGCCGCGGAATTTTCTGTCGCCCAAACGGAACGATAAAAGCACCACCTCACGCGACATGGAAGCGCCACCGGGCTCCTTGATCTTTGCCATCCTGACCATGGGCGCCTCAATGCGACCGCTGATCTTTTTACCCTTGCGGATGTCCTTCACCAAGAAACGAATCCACTTCTTGCCATCGCGCTCGAAATATTCCTTTTGCTCTGCGTGAATCGAGCTCGTCAAAGCACCAGAGTCGAGCTTTGCCTCCAACTTGTGAGGAAAGCCTTTGACCTCAATGTCTTCGCGCCAACCGTAAACGCGCACCAATTCGGGGCTCACTGGCATGGCCATGGCCGCCTTGGCTGCATCCGCTTCCTCCGCAGCCTCCGCATCGTCAGGATCCACAGCTGCAGACTCTTTAGTCGCAGGCAGCTCCGGTTTTTTTTCAACCTTTGCCGCTTGCTCCTCCGCCGCAATCAGGGAAGCGGTTGGCACCAATACCAACCATGAAATGAAAATAAAAAACTTGGTCACTCCGCTCATGGAATTCGTTACGCGCACACGCGCAAATATTCCCAGCAAATCGTCCGCATGCAATGGAAAAGCGGAGCTTCCATGGAATTGGAAATAAACCCCTAGAGTAGCCTAATAGGAAATTTCTTCACTGATTTTTGACCAACCCACCGGATCACTCACCGCACCAGCATCACCTAGGGCTTTAGCTGGGGATGAGTGAAATCGTTTGGGGAATGGCGGCGACCAATGATCGCCGCCACAGATCAATAGCGGTAGTGATCGGTCTTGAACGGACCTGTCACCGGCACGCCGATGTAATCGGCCTGCTCTTTGGTCAACTGGGTGAGCTTGGCGCCGATCTTGGCGAGGTGAAGTCGAGCCACCTCTTCATCGAGGTGCTTGGGCAACACCATGACCTGACCCGCTTTGTACTTGTCCTTGTTCTTCCAAAGGTCGATCTGTGCAAGAGTCTGGTTGGTGAAGCTGTTCGACATCACGAAGCTCGGGTGACCGGTCGCGCAACCAAGGTTCACCAGACGCCCCTCGGCCAGCATGTAAAGGCTGTTGCCGGTCGGGAAGGTGTACTTGTCGACCTGCGGCTTGATGTTGGTGCGCACCACGCCTTTGGCTTCGTTCAAGCGATCGATCTGAATCTCGTTGTCGAAGTGACCGATGTTACAAACGATCGCCTGATCCTTCATCTTTTCCATGTGCTCGAGGCGGATGATGTCCTTGTTGCCGGTCGTGGTGACATAGATGTCGCCCCAGCCCAGTGTGTCCTCGATGGTGAGAACGCGGAAACCTTCCATCGCAGCCTGCAAGGCGCAGATCGGATCCACTTCAGTGACTACCACCTGTGCGCCTTGACCACGAAGTGCCTGAGCGCATCCCTTGCCGACATCGCCATAACCGCAGACAACACCGACCTTGCCGGAAATCATCACATCGGTCGCACGCTTGATGCCATCGACCAAGGACTCGCGGCAACCGTAGAGGTTGTCGAACTTCGACTTGGTCACCGAGTCATTCACATTGATCGCCG
>JBMTCI010000073.1:0-5544 GCA_049430745.1 Luteolibacter sp.
AAAATAACCCCATCCACCCATGAAATTCGTCACCCCTACCAGCATCGCTCTCCTCAGCGCAGCGGCTCTTTGCTACACGTCCCACGCGGCGAGTGTGACCATCATCGACAATTTCACCACCAACCAAAGCGTTCAGGTCAGCGGTCAAGGCACTAACACCCAAACCATTGCATCAGCTGGATCCATTGGTGGCTACCGCACGATGACCCTCACTTCATCCGGAAACAGCGTGGATCAAACCTCTCTTTCGGTGAACAATGTCACCAACAGGCTTGCCCTTTCGACTCCGGTTGATGCTGAAGCCGATTTCACGGTTTCATGGGCTGGCGCGACTGGAGCAGGCTTCGGCGCGACAGATCTCACCCCCTACGAGGAGCTTTCTCTTCACAAGCTCAAGTTTGCTCTGAGATCGGCCGACTTCTCCAGCGACTTTACCTGGACATTCGAAGACATCAGCGGCAACACCGCTTCATACACTGGAAATTTTCCAGCACATTCTTCGTTAACCCCTAATCTTCAGTACGAAATCAATTTTGCCGATTTCGTTAATGCCAGCAGCCCCGTCGACTGGAACGCGATCAATAAAATCAGCCTATCCGGCGGTGGAACACTTGAGGTCGACATCAGCATCGTCGGCGGAATCACCTCCGTGCCCGAGCCCACCACAGCTTTGATCAGCGCGCTCGGCGCATTGAGCCTGCTTCGCCGCAGGCGCTAAGATTGCTGGAGAATTAAAACTCCGCGCTGTTCCTGAGAATTTTCAAGCGTGGTTCAGCCCAGCGCGCTCGGCATCGCTGAGCGGTTGAGGTAAACCCTTCTGATCCACGCGAACAGTTGTCATGCCCCCCTTGGCCGCGCATTCGCCGACCTCGTTAATCAGCTCAAATTTCCATGTCACCGAGCTGTTACCGATTTGATCAACGGCAATCTGCACCTCGATGTGATCGCCGAACTGTAGAGGTTTGGCAAAATCGCAATGCACATTCACTCGCGGCCATCCGCCTTGGGATCGGTCGAAGACCATGATTCCGCGCGATTTGAGAAAGGCATGTTCTGCCTCTTCGACATAGCGCAGGATGTTCGGGAAATGCACCCATCCGCCGGCATCGGTGTCGCCAAATGCGACTTCGCGTGAATGGCGGTAAAGGGGAGCGTCCATGATCATTCAAAGCGACCCACCAGCACCGAGGCATTGTGCCCGCCAAAGCCGAAGCTGTTGCTCAAGGCGACTTTGACATCCGCCTCGCGCGCGACATTCGGCACGCAGTCGAGATCGCACTCGGGGTCCTGATCTTCAAGGTTGATCGTTGGCGGGACGATGCCGTCCTTGATGGCCATGACGCTGGCGATCAACTCGATGCCGCCCGCGGCTCCGAGCATGTGGCCGGTCATCGACTTCGTCGAGCTGACCATCAGGCCACTCTTGGCATGATCGCCGAAGGCGAGCTTGATCGCTTTGGTTTCGGCGATGTCGCCGAGACCGGTCGATGTCGCGTGGGCGTTGAGGTAATTGACCTCGTTGGCGTTCTTTTTGCCATGGTTCAAGGCCATCTGGATCGCGTAAGCCGGACCACTGCCATCGGGCGATGGCGCGCTGAGGTGATAGGCATCGGCGCTCACGCCATAGCCGAGCAGCTCAGCGTAAATTTTCGCGCCGCGTTTTTTCGCGTGCTCAAGTTCTTCAATCATCACCACGCCCGCACCTTCGCCCATCACGAAGCCGTCGCGGTTTTTGTCGAAGGGTCGCGACGCTCGTTCGGGTTCGTCGTTGCGCGTGCTGAGAGCTTTCATGTTGCCAAAGCCGCTGAGGCCCATCGGCAGAATCGTCGCCTCAGCGCCACCGCAAAGGAATCCATCGGCATCGCCAAACTTGATGATGCGCCAAGCCTCACCGATATTGTGATTCGAGGTCGCGCAGGCAGTGACAATCACCATGTTCGGACCCTTGAGGCCGTACTCCATCGAGATGATACCGCTGGCGATATTGGAAATCATCATCGGAATCGTGAAAGGCGAAACGCGTTTCGGGCCGCGCGTCATGTAAGTCGTGTGCTCGTTTTCCAATGTGGCCAAACCCCCAATGCCGCTGCCCACCATCACGCCAAAACGGCGGGGATCGATCGCTGAAACATCGAGGCCGGAATCAAGCATCGCCATTTTTGAGGCAGCCACGGCGAATTGCACATAGCGATCGGCGCGGCGAGAGTCCTTGGGCACATTGAAATAGCCATCGGGCTCGAAATTTTTGACCTCACCCGCAATTTTGCAATCAAAGGGCTCGGGGTCGAGCTGGGTGATCCTCGCAATCCCGCTGCGCCCGACCTTCATGCCCTCCCAGGTGGAGGAAAGGTCGTTGCCCAAGGGTGAGAGGCAGCCAATGCCGGTGATGACGACGCGTCTTTCGTTCATGGTTTCGGCAGCGAATTTGCCTGCTCAGAAGGACCCGCGCAAGCAATCATCACACCCGCGATCACTTCCTTTCATTTCGCGCGCCGCAGCGGGGGCACTCAACCAAGCCGCGCTCGGCAGTCTCAAATGCATGCAGGCAAAGCCGACAAATGACCCGCCGCGAAAGGGCTCGGGTCTCAGCCCGCACGCGGGATGTTCGCGCAATGATCGTCGCGAGGATGATAAAAATCATCGGAACGCAAACCGCCAAAACAACGAGTTCAGTGAGGGTCAGGCGCATCGGTCGCTTGATTGATAATTCCCAGGTCGACTGCAAACCAGCGAGTAGCCGATTTCGTGCTTGGGGCAAACTCCACTTTTCGCAGCCACTCGACAAGGGCGGCCGTGGCGGTGGACTCGCCGCCATTCAATGCAATGCAATCGAGCACGCGCCCATTCGCATCGGCATGGATCATGAAACGCCATGAGTCGCGCAAGGACTTGCCGTTGATTTGCACGGCGAATTCCGGCAGCTCGCGCGGCATGTCGCCTTTGCTAATGCCAGAGATCGGTGTGAGCACTGGCTGCGGACGAGATTCCATTTTCTGCGGAGTTTCGATCAGCGGAAGCAATCGGCGCGGAAGCATGACTTCGCCCGCTGGCGCAAGACTCGGAGTTTCAACCGGGGCTGATTCATGCAACGCGCGCAGTTTGGGCGCATAGGGCGGCGGTGAAAAACGGATCGTATCAAGCGCCGACTGCTGGAGTTTCACCACGGCATCATCGGCGGCGGGGTTGAATCGCATGGGGAAAGGGCCTTCCTCACGCGCCCGGCGTTTGAGTTCCATGCCGAGCATGTCGTCGCCCGCAATAATGAGCGCGGCGTGATTGATGCGCTGAGAAGCGTAAGACCCAAGATCGATGCGCAAGGAATGAAGCACGAACGCGAACGCCGCGGCGCTTATCAGAAATGCTGCCAGCATTGGCGCAAGCGAGTCGCTTTTGCGCGACCACGCAAAGATGCGCTCACCATCAAGCGCGCGGACATCATCTGTCACCATGCGGGTGGTCATTTCGAAATTTCCTTGGATGGCTCGGCGGCATTTGAGCCGGTCAGCGCAAGTCGGAAGCCCTTGGCGAGGATCAGCTCGCTGACCTCGCGCTCGATGCCAACCTGCATGTCGGCATCGGATTGCAAGAGTACGATGCTACGTGCTGCGGCACCTTGTTCGCGGAGACTTTCAAGCCGTGACTCCAACGTTGCCATATCGACCAACTCACGGCCGAGGTAAACACGCGCGCCACTTTCCGATGGCACCAGCGTGACAACGAGCGTTTCGCGAAAACGCTCAAGCTGAAAGCGCGATGGCGGCGGATCAACCGACACACCTGCCTGACTCGTGAGCGAAGCACCGGCGAAATGAAACATCCATAGCAGCGCAAAAAGATTCACCACCGGCAGCGCATGCAACAATGCCGGTCGCTCGGGCAGCGACATTTCGAGTTTCAATGGCTTGATCCTCCCGGCGATTTTGGCGATTGCCTTCCCGCGCTGACCTCACCGCGGAATGACGCGAATTCGACCTCCTCGCGCGCATCACAAATCATGTGCACCATTTCAATGCCCGCACGCTCGATGCTGTGCGCGAGGCGCTTCGCGCGACCAAGGAAATACAGATAAAAAAGATACATCGGCACTGCGACAAGGAGGCCCAAGACCGAAGCTATCAAGGCCATCATGATGCCGGCATTCAACTCTGCCTGACCGCCAGCCGCTCCTTGCCCGCCGACCTGTTGATAAACTTCGAACATGCCAAGAAAGGTTCCCAAAATCCCAATCAATGGTGATAGCAGCGCGACCCCGAGAATGACCCTGATATTTTTCTCGATGCGCGGCACTTCGAGCTGGCCTGCCTCGCGGGTCACATCACGCAGATCAGCCCGCGAAAGGTAATACCGCAGCAGCGTGGCATGGGCAACGCGAGCGACAGGACCCGGCGCGCGCGCGGATTCGTGCAAAGCCTCGGCAAAGGCGCGGTTGCGAACATGCCGGGCGAGCCCGACCAGCAAGTCGCTGACATTGATGCGCGCACGGTAAAAGAAAAATGCCCGCTCAATCACGCAGACCGATCCGACGAAAGCCATGGCCAGCAACACCCACACGAGTGGGCCGCCGCGCTCGATCAATCCCGCAGGTTCCAGCATTGCCAGCATCATCGGCACAAAACTAGCGCAACGCCCAAGCGGCTGACCAGCACCAAAAGCCGCGCAAAAACGCCATTGCGGTCAGCCCTTGAAAGCAAAGGCCGGCACACCCCTGACACCGAGTCCGCGAATCACAAACAAGCGGCCGGCGTGCTCTTCCTTGGCGGTTTTGTGCACGCCAGTGGTGACAAAAAGATCCGCAAGATCCTCGCCGCCGAACGCGCATGCGGTCGTCTCAAGACAAGGCAGCGCGATGCGATGGATTTCTTGGCCCTTGCTCGGATCAAAGCACGAAACGCATCCGCCATGGCAAAAGGCGACCCACAGATTGCCATCCGCATCAATCGTCATGCCATCAGGCGATGCATCAATGTGCGAAGTGGAAATGACAGGCCGCGGATTTTTCAAATTTCCATCTTCGTAATCGAATGCCAGCACCTCCTTGCGTGGCGTGTCGATGTAGTACGCCAATTTTCCATCAAGCGACCAGGCAATGCCGTTGGAATTGGTCACTGGCGCAAAGGCCTCGTGAATACTGAGGTCGGGATCGAGTCTGTACAGTTTCGCGTCGCCGGTTTTTTTCGCGAGGCTGATCGATCCCGCGAAGAACCTTCCGTCAGGCGAGCACTTGCCATCATTGAAGCGGTTGTCGGGCTTGTCAGCCTCGGGATCGGCGATCGGCGTGAGCGCTCCAGTTTCCTCATCGAGAAACGCAAAACCATCATCGCCAGCAATGAGCAATCCGCCACCCACACGCGGCACTACCGTGCCTACGCGCTGTCCGACCGGCCATGATTTTTCACTGCCATCCTCCGGGTTGTAGCGGTGAACCATGCGTCCTTCGATATCAACATAGTACAAATAACCCTCATGCCAAATCGGGCCTTCGCCCCACTGACTGCAGATGTGTCCCACTGGCTCAACGCGGATCATGGGCACAGGATAAGCCGC